>CAZDKV010000149.1:0-1015 GCA_964506125.1 uncultured Candidatus Nanopelagicus sp. | reverse complement strand
ATCGAACCCTTGTTAAACAGAAATTTCTTGCCACGCCAGGCTAACCTCGGGCCCTTAGAGTACGGCATTGAACTTACATGGCCATAAAATTTCCATGATTTTTCTAGCCTTTGCAGAGGTTCCGCTCTGCGATTACCAAATCGGCAAGTTTTAGATTAGAACGATCGTACGGGACGAATTCTGTACAACGTACTTTTCTGCTCCTTAGAATTTATTGCCCCAGAATAATTCACACTTATCGCACAGGTGCCAGGTTGGGGGTTAGGGCCGTTTTCACAACGACCAGCGGGACCAACGGTTTCTGTTGAAGACCAATATTCCCCTGCATAACCCTCCGAACTTCGGTCCGTAGCATTTGCCTTTCCAAGTAAGGGGTTGTCCAATAGTTCATTGAGTTCATCCCTTGAAGGTAGGAACCAATCATTTAGAGAATTTACAGAATAGGCCCAAGCGATGGTTCCAGCTTTCCCTGAAGAATTATTGTCGGTAACTATAGATAAAGTATTGGCATATCCTGATCCAATTCCAGTTCTTTGAGCTGTTGTTCCAATTTCTAAGCTTGTGTTGCCTGACCAAGCCACACCCGTATTATCTCCGGAGAGAGGAGCGGCTTCCAGATAATTACAAGACGAAGTTCTGCTCTCTCCGCAAAGAAATGTTGTTACAGATGCGTAGAAGATTATTCCACCCCCTGGGCCTGTATCACTAACTTGACATACAAAAGATCCATTGCACTGTGTTCCAGTCAAAGTAATAGCGTTGGATTCTTTTAACCCGAAACGTGCTGATGTGAAGGTGATTTTATAATCGACATTTCTATTGTCACCAACATTACTTTTTATTATTCCATCTAGAGCTAAATTCGTAAAGGTAGCAGCCCCAGCAACGGCGGCAACGCTAACTGTTCCAATGAGTGATCCTCCAATACCATTAGATATCGTCGCTGTGACCGTTTCGGTGATAGAGGTGTCTGTCGGATCAGTTGATGTGCAACTACCTCCTCCGCAGGTTTTAA
>CAZDKV010000148.1:0-1018 GCA_964506125.1 uncultured Candidatus Nanopelagicus sp. | reverse complement strand
AATAGCCGTGAGATGGCGCTTCTGCCTTACACCTCAACTGCGCGATAAGGAGATAATTTAAAATGAAATTAATCCTTACCCGTGAAGTTCCTGGCCTTGGTGGGGCTGGCGATGTTGTAACTGTTAAAGATGGATATGGTCGAAACTTCTTACTAGCCCGAGGCTCTGCAATTATGTGGACTAAAGGTGGCGAGGGTCAGATTGATGGGATTAAGCGCGCTCGCACAGCACGTCAGATCCGCGACCTAGATCATGCCAAGGAGATTAAAGCCAAGCTTGAAAAAGCTAATGTGATTGTCAAGGTTAAAGTTGGCGCAACTGGATCGATGTTTGGTTCAGTAACTGATAAGGCAATAGTTGCAGCGATAAAGAGTGCAACTAGTGAAACCATTGACCGTCATAAGATCAAGATGGATAAGCACATTAAAAAGGTTGGAAAGTACACAATCAAGATTGCACTTGAGTCTCAGGTTGTGGCTAATGTGCCAATTAATGTGGTCTCAGATAAGTAATCAAGAAAATACTTAAAAAGCCCTCCAGACAAATGGGGGGCTTTTTTCATTTACCAAATAATGAGATGGGTAAAAAAAGTTTTCTCCACAAGCCAAACCTGATTTCTGCGCTTAATTTTTCCCTTAGTAAATACTTATCCACCGATATCTCAAACTTACCCACACCCTTATCCACTATTAATCACAGGTACTACACAGCCAACCTCACAACCATAAATACAGCTCATGCAATGGGTGAGTAAAGGGATTATCTTTGCCTCCTAGGCGTAAAAAGCCATTATTTATTAATACTTTTCTTACTTTGTCAGTGGTAGATGGGAGGGTTGTTATATGAGCATCGCAGAGTTTCCATCTAATTCAAGCAGAGGCAAAAACAACTCTGCTGAGTTTGAGCGCACCCCACCACAAGATGTAATTGCTGAACAATCTGTATTAGGTGGCATGCTCCTATCAAAGGATGCGATTAGTGATGTAGTTGAGATTTTAAGAGAGCGTGATTTTTATCG
>CAZDKV010000147.1:0-1021 GCA_964506125.1 uncultured Candidatus Nanopelagicus sp. | reverse complement strand
CAGGAGCAGCTGTTACTGGTATTCGAGTAAACAATGCGTTGCATGAGTTCACAGCCCTTGAAGGTGTGAAAGAGGATCTAACTGAGATCGTCTTGAACATCAAAAACCTAGTTTTATCCTCAGATAATGATGAGCCATCACTTCTTTACATCCGTAAAAATGGTGAAGGAATTGTTACTGGTGCAGATGTTGCAGCTCCAGCTGGTGTGCAGGTACACAACCCAGAGCTACATATCGCCACTTTGAACTCAAAGGCAAAGTTTGAGATTGAATTAACTGTTGAGCGCGGACGTGGTTACATCACCGCAGTTCAAAACAAGCAAGCAGGCGGTGAGATTGGTCGAATTCCAGTTGACTCTATTTACTCACCTGTTTTGCGTGTCACCTACAAGGTTGAGGCAACTCGTGTTGAACAACGTACCGACTTTGATCGTTTGGTAATTGATGTTGAAACTAAGAGATCAATGAAGCCATCAGATGCCATGGCATCAGCTGGTAAGACTCTAGTTGAGCTATTTGGTTTAGCACGTGAGTTAAACACCAATGCCGAAGGTATTGAGATGGGACCTTCCATTCAAGATGCAGCACTTGCTGCAGATATGGCACTTCCTATCGAAGATCTTGACCTAACAGTTCGTTCCTACAACTGCTTAAAGCGCGAGGGTATTCACACAGTTGGTGAGTTACTTTCACGTTCTGAGGCAGATCTAATGGATATTCGTAACTTTGGCTCCAAGTCAATTGATGAGGTTAAAGCGAAATTACAATCTATGGGAATGCAGTTGAAGGACAGTCCAGCTGGATTTGATCCAACTAAGCATGCTAATTATGGAAGTGCTGTCGATGATGAACTCGTTGACGCAGAAGAGGTCTAGGAGAGAAGATGCCAAAACCAAGTAAAGGCCCACGCCTAGGTAGTGGACCAGCACATGAGAAATTATTGCTGGGCACACTTGCTGCGCAACTTTTTGAAAAAGGAAAGTTGACCACAACTGAAGCAAAGGCAAAACGTCTTCGTCCA
>CAZDKV010000146.1:0-1028 GCA_964506125.1 uncultured Candidatus Nanopelagicus sp. | reverse complement strand
GAGGCAACCGCAAAGTTGACCACTAATGCTGGTATTGGCCTAGCTGGCTTAAAGGCAGGCAGGGCTACAGGTGCGGAGAATACATTGTCATTTCCTTGAGCAATTACCGCAACCTTTGTCTTAGGTCCAATTAATTGATTGATTTCACAACTTGTTGTCATAGAAAAACAGGCAGGTTGTGAGTTAACGGTGACAACATATCCAACCACTTCAGATTGAGATGGCGCCCAATTTATAACCAATCCTGGTTTTGGCTTCTCTTCAGCCTTTTGAATTGCAGGTGGTTGCTCTTGAATAATCTGCGGCGCAACAACTGGTGTTGGTGCAACTACCACCTCAACAAATGTTTCAACATCAGAATCTGAACTCCCATTAACCACAGCAACGGCAACTCTGCCAGTCCAGCCATTATTAGCTGAAACTTGAATTCCATTATTTGAATCTCGATTAACAACTACCGATGATGGCAGATCTGCTCGTCTTTCAAAGGTTGTTTGAGATGTGGTATTTGAAGTATTGATCGCGGCTACACCTTGTGAGGCTGCAGATTGATTTGGATTATTAACTGGCGCTTGGCTAGATGGATTGGTAACCACAGCAATTACTCCTCCAGTACTTGTGGTAGCGGTTGCAGCTGTTGGCAAGATTGTGCTGGTTCGATTGGCAGAGTTTCCCGGTGTTAAAGTGGTATTGGTTCCATTAAATACCGGCCTACTGCCAGTAGTTGTATTGATTGGTTGGGTGTTAATTACTCGAGTCACCACAATTTTGTTTGAAGCCCGACCAACTGGGCCGACGCCTCCGCCGCCTCCGCCGCCACCACCACTGCTATTTTGAGTAAAGACTGGTGTGCAGGTTGCATTTGCGGTGATATTTGAAAGTGTTGCTGGGTTTGCAGTTGAACTACTTAAAGTTCCGCCTCCGGTGCAGCTCCAGGATGAGAATGTGTAACCACTTGATGCGGTGGCAGTTAAGGTGACTGATCCACCACTACTTACAGTGGCCACTGAAGAGGAGCCACTACCGCC
>CAZDKV010000145.1:0-1032 GCA_964506125.1 uncultured Candidatus Nanopelagicus sp. | reverse complement strand
GGGGCTGTCGCTGGTGCTGCCACTAATAAGAAAGATCCGGTCAAGGGTGCGCTCATTGGAGCGACTCTTGGTTTCGGTGGTGGTACTGTTGCTCCTGCTCTCATGGGCGGCACTGCTGCTGGTGCTGGAGCCGCAGGTACTGGTGCTGCTGCTGGAGGAACTTTTATCCCTGGCATGGCGCTAGAGACGCAACTGGCTGCTGCTCCTGCGTCACCTCTGGCTGGATTCATGTCCAAAGCAACGACTCCGCAAAGCTTGATGGCTGGCGCTCAGTTGGCTGGAGCCATGCAACCTAAAGCTCCTGTGGCACAGGCTATGCCGCTGCGTCCTGGTCAGCAGGTTCCGATCACACTCGATCAGATCCGCGCTATCGATGCTGGAATGTTCGACACTATCCCGATGGATCGCAGGATGATGACCATGCAAAGCAGGTTTGGATTGCCACCTGTGCCATTCCTGCAAGACCTAGAGCCGATTGAATCGCGCAGACTGTCTCTGCTGTGAGGTGAATGATGGATGGAATCCTTGATCGACTGTTTCCGCAACCACAGTATGTCTCTGGGTTGCTCGGAGATGAGTCGCAGATTGCACTTCAACAGGCTCGACAGCAGGGTCTGCTAGGTCTGGCTGCTGGTCTGTTGCAAGCCGGTGGGCCTAGTAGACAGCGAACCAACATCGGTCAGGCTATCGGTGCTGGACTCCAGGCTGGCCAACAGGCATATCGAGGTGCGCTGTCGGAGCAGATCCAAGGTCAGCAGATGGCGCTGAAGCTGGCTGAACAGCAGAGGTTGCAGCAGCAGCAGAGAGCCTTGCAAGGCATCATGCCGCAGTTGATGACGACTGAGCGTCAGCAAGCACTAACTACTGGCGCACAGGCTGCTGATCCGTTGGCTGCGCTGATCCAGTCTGCCGAGGCAGGGACGCTAGATCGTCCTGTGTTGAATCAACAAGCGTTGAGTCTTGCTAGGTCATTCCTGAGTCCGAAAGACTTTAAGGATCTGGTTGAAGGATTGACCAAACAGCAGGAACTGG
>CAZDKV010000144.1:0-1032 GCA_964506125.1 uncultured Candidatus Nanopelagicus sp. | reverse complement strand
ATGAAATTTGGAATCCATTCAGAGCAGTATCAGAATAATTACTCAAAAGAAGAAGAGCAAAAATTCACTCAAGTATTCGGCGAATTAACATCTGAGTTTGCTTCAAAAATGGCTGAGGGAGTTCAAGCAGGGGATGAGAGCGTTCAGGCTCTAGTGAAGCAACATTACGATTTCATACTTCAATTCTGGACTCCAACGAAAGAGGCCTACAAGTCACTTGCAATGAATTACATCCTTCCTTCTTCATATAGAGACCACTATGAAGAGATTGCGAAGGGGTTAGGCAAGTTTCATTACGATGCCGTTTGTATTTGGGCTGATAAGAACCTGTAAAGTTTTGCCAAACTTTGCATAACTTTGTGGGCAGTTACGTGGGCAATCGGCATTATTGAGCGAGAATCGAAAGCCTCCGGCTTATAGGGCGACTCTTCTTTAACAAAGATGAGCAGTAGCCAAATCTCTGTCTTACTCTCTAATGATTAATTTGGAATCGCTTCAGTGCCTTTGGAGCCCACCAGGTGCGCTCGCCAAAGAGGCGCATTAGTGCAGGCACGAATAAAGCTCTAATCAAAGTTGCATCTAGCAAAATTGCAAATGCCACGCCGAATCCCAGTAACTTAATTGCGGTAACTCCACTAGTCACAAAGGCAGCAAACACAATAGCCAAGATAAATGCAGCTGCCGTAATAATTCTGGCAGATTTTTGAAGTCCGATGGCAACTGACTCTGTATTGGATCTACCAGCATCATGCTCTTCTTTGATGCGAGAAAGTAGAAATACCTCATAGTCCATTGACAATCCAAAGGCCACAATTGCTACTAGCACCATCATGTTTGTATCAATAATTCCAGTGACAATAAAGTCACCAACCACTGATTGAAGATTTCCCTCCCCAAATACCCACCATAAAACACCTATGGTTGCGGCAAGTGAGAGGAAGTTGAGAAGAACAGCCTTTATTGGAAGCATCAGTGACCCAGTAAAGGCGAATAGCAGTAATAGAACTATTAGTACGACCCAACCAAAGACAA
>CAZDKV010000143.1:0-1064 GCA_964506125.1 uncultured Candidatus Nanopelagicus sp. | reverse complement strand
CGCCATCTAATCTTTGATACTCCAGTTACTTTAAATCCAAATGAGACTGTGGCAGATGCGATTGATTTAATTACTAAACGTGCCCATGGGGCGCTAATTGTGGTTGAAGATAACAAACCTGTTGGAATTATTACTGAGGCAGATTGTGAAAATGTAGATCGTTTTACCCAACTAAATAAAATTATGTCTAAGGATCTCGTCACCTTAAATGATGATGTAACCCCAAAGGCAGCCTTTGAATTCTTAACTGAAAAACGTCGAAAATTAGCGCCAGTGATTGATAAGTCAGGCAAATTAGTTGGAATCATTACTAGAACTGGCGCCCTTAGAGCGACTATGTATCAGCCAGCAGTTGATGCTTCAGGCAGATTAAAAATTGCTGCAGCGGTAGGGATTAATGGGGATGTTGCCGGTAAGGCAAAGGCGTTGCTTGCAGCAGGTGCTGATCTGTTGGTAGTTGATACCGCTCATGGACATCAAAAGAAGATGATAGAAGCCCTTAAAACCATTAAAGCTTTAAATCCAAATGTGCCAATTGTTGCTGGCAATGTTGTCACCGCTGATGGCACAAGAGAGTTAATAAAAGCTGGCGCTGACATAATTAAAGTTGGTGTTGGACCAGGTGCGATGTGCACAACCCGTATGCAAACTGGTGTTGGTCGTCCGCAATTTTCAGCAGTTCTTGAGTGTGCAACTGAGGCTAAAAAACATGGCAAAACTATTTGGGCAGATGGTGGTGTTCGCCATCCAAGAGATGTTGCGCTAGCACTTGCTGCTGGTGCCTCCCAAGTAATGATTGGCTCCTGGTTTGCCGGCACATATGAATCCCCAAGTGATTTAAGAAAGGATTCAGATGGCAGGCTTTATAAAGAGTCCTTTGGTATGGCATCAGCACGAGCTGTAGCAGCAAGGACTGCAAATGATGATGCCTTTGATAGCGCCCGTAAATCTTTATTTGAAGAGGGAATTTCAACCTCCCGGATGTATATAAACCCAAATCGTCCAGGAGTTGAAGATTTAATTGATGAAATCATTGCTGGTCTTCGCTCATCTTGCACATATAG
>CAZDKV010000142.1:0-1067 GCA_964506125.1 uncultured Candidatus Nanopelagicus sp. | reverse complement strand
GTTATGCAGGAGTTACTAGATCAAGGCCGGCTTACCCCACAAGAGGTCTTTGATCATCCGCAGCGATCCTTGCTCACCCAAGCATTAATGGGAGATTCAGGTCTTGATCCAATTCTGCTCACCTTTGAAATTAAAAAGGGTGATCAGTTCCTATTGTGCAGTGATGGCTTAACAAATGTTTTATCTGATTATGAGATAAGTAAAATCATTGAAGCAAATGATGCTGATCTAATTCCACAAGCTTTGATCAAAGAGGTTAGATCAAAGGGGGCGCCAGATAACATCACAATCATTTGGAGTGAATTAACTGCTGAAAAGCAATCTGCTGGGGTTAAAAAGTTAGGGGCAGCTAATGAATAGCCCAATAAATAAGTTATCAAATGGCAGATACACAGTTGGCCAAATGATTGGCACCGGCGGTATGGCAGATGTTTATATAGGCATCGACACCAGATTAAACCGTGAGGTGGCAATAAAGGTTTTAAGAAGAGATTTAGCAAAAGATCCAGCCTTTGTGGCACGGTTTAAAAAAGAGGCGTTAGCTGCAGGTGGATTAAGCCATCCTGGAATTGTGGCTGTTTATGACTCAGGGGAGGAAAATGATTCTCCATATATTGTGATGGAGTTAATCTCTGGAATTACTTTGCGTCAATTAATGCAAAATGGTGAGATCTCAAAGAGTAAATCACTTGAAATTATTAAAGGAATTTTGCAAGCACTTGATTACTCACACAGTAAAGGAATTGTGCACCGGGATGTTAAGCCTGGAAACATAATGATTACCGACTCAGGGGATATCAAGGTGATGGATTTTGGTATTGCAAGAGCTACCGATGATATTGGCGCAACTATGACTAGCACCTGGAATGTGGTTGGAACAGCGCAGTATTTATCTCCTGAGCAGGCCACAGGTGAGGTTGCAGATGGCAGAAGTGATCTCTACTCATTAGGTTGTGTGATGTATGAATTACTAACTGGCAGGCCACCATTTACCGGGGACACTCCAGTTTCTGTTGCCTATCAACATGTATCTGCGCCAATTACACCAGCCTCACAAATTAAACCAG
>CAZDKV010000141.1:0-1069 GCA_964506125.1 uncultured Candidatus Nanopelagicus sp. | reverse complement strand
AATAGATTTTACGAAGCGGTGAGGTAAAGGCCCAGGCATAAGCTTTAGTCATAAAAATTCCATCTAATGAATCCATTAGCGTCATGCCAGCAGCAAAAATTAAAGGCAAGGCGATGATTGCAAGTGGCGGTAAAAAGCCTCCGACGGTCCCAACCGCAGCTGTGGCAGATAGTGCAAGTAGAGCAACCTCTGTGGCGGTATCAAAACCTAAGCCAAATAAAACACCAACCGGGTATAACTGCCTGGAATTATCAAATCCTTTCTTGAAAACTCCCTTAAAAACTCTACGCATTAAACTACGCTCATTTAATAGGTCTGTTAAATGTTGATGAGAGAATTTTCCACTTTTTGCCTGGCGCCAAACCTTAATAATTCCAATCAAGATGACCAAGTTTAGAATTCCAACTAAATATAAAAAAATTGTTGATACTGAAGCACCAATTAACCCACCAGTTTCGGCAAAATCTTCTTGAAATTTAGCAGCCTGTCGGGCAGCAAATGCCACACCGATACAAAGTGCTAGCACAACAGTTGAGTGGCCCAAAGAGAAAAATAATCCAAGAGCTATTGGGTTTTTCCCCTTAGCCAACATCAATCTTGTGGTGTCATCGATGGCAGCAATATGATCGGCATCAAATGCGTGGCGCAATCCAAATGAGTAAGCTAAGGCGCCAGCTCCGGCATAAACCAATGCACCAGTTGAATCAGCAAGGGCACTGTAAGTTGGATTTGAGTTGTAATGAATGAATAATCCCCAACCCACAATGTGAAGCAAAGCAACAACTGTTATCACGCCGATGAGAGAGGGCAGCTCTTGGCGGCTAAAGCGAAGGTGGTCTCGAAGGCGGTTTTCTTTACTCATACCTTAAGATTATTGCAAAACATTTGCATCTGCAAATGATTATGAAAAAGTCTTGCTAGAGTGTCGGTGTGATGAAAATTCAGCTGAAAATTTTTTTGTTGGCAGCTGCGCTTGCTCTTCTACTCACAAGTTTAAGCGCAATAACACCCTCACTGGCCCACACCAATCTTTTGCTGCAAACTCCTGCTGCCGGCACTCAGGTAGCTG
>CAZDKV010000140.1:0-1079 GCA_964506125.1 uncultured Candidatus Nanopelagicus sp. | reverse complement strand
GATCTTCATGCCCGCTAGCAAATCAGCACTGCCCAACTTATTTACCTCAACAATATCTGCCACCACCGCATTGATCTGACCTGGGGATGCCACCATGGCGGCGATTGACCAAAGGCTCTCCCCCGGTGTGACGGTGATCTGTTGGTAGTTGCTTGGGTTTTCGGTAGCTACTGAGGTATCACTAGCTGATGAGATAGTGGAAAAGCCTGCGCCAATAACCACCATTAAGGATATGGATAGGGCTGTCCTTGCTAGCCGCTTTGCCTGTCTTGCCTTCATCTTCTTCTCCCTGATAACTAGTGTTCGAGGGGATTCGAACACCTGTTCTATAGAGTATTAAACACCACCCCACTGACAATGTCTACTTTAAATCGAACAAATGTTTGATTTTTTCCAAATCCTCCTATACCCTTACTCCATGGCTAAAAAGAGCGTTTCTGAGCTTCCCGATGGTCCAGCTGATGACAATGGGCTAACCCCACGGCAGTTAAAGATTTTGTCTGTGATTAAGCGTGCAGTTGAGAACCAGGGGTATCCACCCTCTATGCGTGAGATCGGTAAGGCCGCAGGTCTTGCCTCCACCGCATCCGTCACCTATCAACTGCAAATTCTTGAAGAGAAGGGTTGGATCCGCAGGGATGCCGCCCGAGGCAGAGCTATTGAGATCACCCTTCCTGGTGAGGATGGCCAGGCCGCCCCACAGGATAAGACCCGTCTTATTCCATTGGTTGGAAAGATCGCAGCTGGAAATCCAATCTTGGCAGAGCAGGTAGTTGAAGAGGTACTACCACTTCCAGAATCTTTAGTTGGTAAGGGTGATCTATTTTTACTTCAGGTCAAAGGTGATTCCATGATTGATCTTGCAATCTGTGATGGTGATTATGTTGTTATCCGCTCCCAAAAAACTGCGGAAAAAGGAGAGATTGTCGCTGCCATGATTGATGGTGAGGCAACTGTTAAAACCTGGTCGAAAAAGGATGGCCACTTCTGGCTATTGCCAGCAAATGATGATTTCACACCAATTCCTGCAGATGATGCAATTATTTTAGGAAAGGTAACTGCAGTACTTCGTTCGGTGT
>CAZDKV010000139.1:0-1080 GCA_964506125.1 uncultured Candidatus Nanopelagicus sp. | reverse complement strand
GAGATTCAAATTCCACCTGGGCCAAGGCTTGGGGATGTGGTTGTTGAGTGCAAAAACTTAGTAAAGGGCTTTGATGATCGAATTTTAATTGATGATCTCTCATTCACTTTGCCGCGCAATGGAATTGTTGGCGTGATTGGTCCAAATGGTGCGGGTAAGACAACTTTGTTTAAAACTATTTTGGGAATGGAAAAGGCAGATTCTGGAGTAGTCAAAGTTGGTGAGACGGTAAAGATTTCATATGTTGATCAATCCAGAGGTGGAATTGACGCAAAGAAATCTCTGTGGGAGGTAGTCTCAGATGGCCTTGATTTTATAAAGGTTGGCAATGTTGAGATGCCAAGCCGGGCTTATGTATCTGCCTTTGGCTTTAAAGGACCCGATCAACAAAAACCAGCTGGAGTGCTATCAGGAGGAGAGCGAAATAGATTAAACCTTGCCTTAACACTTAAGCAGGGTGGAAATCTATTACTACTTGATGAGCCAACAAATGATTTAGATGTTGAGACGCTTTCATCTTTGGAAAATGCTCTACTTGAGTTTCCAGGGTGTGCGGTAGTGATCTCCCATGATCGTTGGTTTTTAGACCGAATTGCCACCCACATATTGGCTTATGAGGGTGATTCAAAGTGGTTTTGGTTTGAAGGAAACTTTGAAAGTTATGAAGAGAATAAGATTGCTCGGCTTGGTATTGATGCCGCTCGGCCACATCGAGCTACCTATCGAAAATTAACTAGGTAAATAAAATGAGGAGCGTATGAAATTTCATCACAAAGCATTTGTCAGGTGGGATGACTTAGATGCCTTTGGTCATGTTAATAACGCTAAGTATTTGGTTTATGCGCAAGAGGCGAGATTTGAATGGGGTTATCAACAATTTGCTGAGAAGAAAGAGGATTCAGCATTAATTGAGATGGTGGTGGCAAGGGGAGAGGTTGATTACCTGGTGCCGATCACAATTGGTGGTGCCTATTACGATGTTAATTTATGGGTTGAGTCATTGGGTAACTCATCCTTTGTAATGGCATATCAGGTTGAAAAAGATGGGGTTATCTTTGCCAAGATTAAAACAGTTCAGGT
>CAZDKV010000138.1:0-1112 GCA_964506125.1 uncultured Candidatus Nanopelagicus sp. | reverse complement strand
ATTGAGTTAGAGCGCGACCTCCCAGAGGAGAAAAAGCCAAGATCAATTGAGATTAGGTAAGAATTAATCTCAAAAACCCCCGCCTATTTAAGTAGGCGGGGGTTTTCTCATAATCCTCCAAACCTTCTGTGGTTTAATCCAGATATGCAGCTGCGAAGAGTATTTTCAACCTTTCTAGTACTAACTTTCTTTTTAGTTAACTCAAATCAAGCCCTAGCCCATCAACCAGTTTTATTAACTGCTGCAAACTCAAGTGCTGATCGAGGACCGATATTAGTTGATGGCACCATCTCATTTGCCATCAGAGCAAATTTTAATAAAGCAAACCAGACTCAAGGATTTCGCTTAGCCCTAAAAGAGGATCAATTGTTAAATTTTGAGTATTTAATTATTGATCGATCCCCAGAGAATAAACTCTCCACAAACCGCCTACCAGTTGCCACAATCATTGATCCAAAGGGAGACAAGGTTGTAGTGCAGCTTACTGAGCGAAGTAAATTTTTTGAGCCGTATAGCAGAACCAATTACTTATATCTTGCTAGATATTCAAAACCAGCAGTTGCTGGAATTTATAAAATCACTTTAAGGTCAAAGGTTAAATCAGCTATAACTGTTGCAGTTGGCACCCAAGAAACCTTTGGTGAGGTATTAGCTGCTGCCACCTGTCCAAACTGGCAAAAGCCAGCTGGTGAGGTGGTAATTGAATCTGGTTATGCCCAAGCCTTGGTGGGGATGCGCAAAGAGAATGCTAAAGCTTGTGCTGAAAAATTAAATTGGCAGTACCGAATTGGCCAAGAGGATGATCAGATGTTTGCCTTAACTAAGGATTATCGATTAGATCGAGTGACAGTGAGTATTCAAAAAGGTCTTATAACTCAGGCTCAGGTTGGATAAAGAATATTTAGAGATTTCTGAGCGCAGAGGCTCATTGGAGTGCAAATACTCCCCAGTATTTAATATTAATTAACTTAAATTCCGTCAAAATCACCCTAGTAATTCACCCATTGGGTGAGGGGGGGTTAGGCTAGAGGGTGAATGGCTAGGTTGAGCATCGGAGAGATTTAGGTAACTCAATTGCAGGTGGGGCAACACTTTAGATCACTTAGCAAGTC
>CAZDKV010000137.1:0-1116 GCA_964506125.1 uncultured Candidatus Nanopelagicus sp. | reverse complement strand
GGATGAATGAGATTGTATTTCCAGCTGCAATTTTGCAGCCACCATTTTTTGATGTTAACGCCGATGATTACGCAGCCAATTATGGTGGCATTGGCGCGGTGATAGGACATGAGATTGGCCATGGCTTTGATGATCAGGGCTCTAAATATGATGGCGATGGCAACTTAGTAAATTGGTGGTCAGATGTTGATCGAGTTGAGTTTGAAAAACGCACCAAAAAATTAATTGATCAATACAATCAATTATCACCTGAGGCTGCCCCAGATGTGAAGGTCAATGGGGCGCTAACAGTTGGTGAAAATATTGGCGATCTTGGCGGATTAACTATTGCTTACAAGGCTTATCAAATATCACTTGATGGAAAGCAGCCGCCGGTAATTGATGGCTACACCGGTTGGCAGCGCTTTTTCATGGGTTGGGCCCAATCCTGGCGCAGTAAATACCGCCCAGAGGAGGCCAGAAGGCGGATTGCTATTGATCCCCACTCCCCAGCTGAGTTTAGATGTAATCAAATTGTGGCTAATTTAGATGAGTTTCATGAAGCCTTTGGGTTGGAGCAGAAAGATAAGCAATATATGGCCCAATCAGAGCGAGTGCGGATTTGGTAGCGTAATTAACTCCGCCACCTCACCTAAGTTGAAAGCAGGATTTCACACCAATGGGATTTAACTTTTCAGTTAAAAAAAGCTTAGCTGGCCATCTGGGACGAAGTGGGGTAATTACCACCCCCCATGGTCAGATAAAGACCCCAGCCTTTATACCAGTTGGCACTAAGGCGACATTGAAATCAGTATTACCTGAATCAATAAGTGATTTTGGCGCACAAGCAGTGCTGGCAAATGCCTATCACCTATATCTGCAGCCAGGATCAGAGATTGTTGATCAAGCAGGTGGTCTTGGAAAGTTTATGAATTGGCCAGGGCCAACCTTTACCGACTCCGGTGGCTTTCAAGTTTTGTCCCTCGGTGTTGGTTTTAAAAAGGTGATCGCTATGGATGAGAACACCTTTCAAGCAGATGATGTCATCGCCGATGATAAGGAGCGGCTAGCCCATGTTGATGATGATGGGGTCACCTTTAAATCACATTTAGATGGCTCACTTCACCGCTTTACCCC
>CAZDKV010000136.1:0-1118 GCA_964506125.1 uncultured Candidatus Nanopelagicus sp. | reverse complement strand
GGCAGATCATGGGCGATGGCAGATGGACATCCTGATTTAATGAAGTATGCAAAGTTTCAAACAGATGCGCATCAAGAAGATGGTGTGGCAAAGGTGATTGAGCAATTACTCTCACTCCCCGAATAAAACTCGCAAAATTTTGGCACCACCGCTCTTGCAGGTAAGTTTGCCCACGGAGGGCTCGCATAGCGGCCGAGTGCACCGGTCTTGAAAACCGGCAAGGGAAACCTTCGTGGGTTCAAATCCCACGCCCTCCGCCAATAATTATTAATTTGTGGTTGATTTCATATTCACTCAGCGCACTCTCACCTAGCCTTTAGTAAGTAGCAAGAGCAAACTAAGCCCATGGCCTTACTAGATTCAAAAGTTGAAAAGACTGGCGTATTTTCTGCAGGCCGTGCCTTAATAACAGATAAAACATTACGGACTGATCGTTGGTGGCTACAGCCATTGATGACATTTTCAGTTTTAATCTTATTTGTTATCTATGCAACCTTTAGAGCTTTTGAAAATAAGAATTACTTCGCCGAACCTTTAATCTCACCCTTTTACTCACCATGTTTATCAACTGCCTGTGTTGAGGGTGCTGCTCACTTTGGCACACCAATTGGCTCAATTACCTTATTTGGCTTTTTAATCTCACCAGCATTATTTATCTTGATCTTCCCACTTGGTTTTAGAATGACCTGTTACTACTACCGCAAGGCTTACTACCGCTCCTTTTGGATGTCACCACCTGCATGTGCTGTGGCTGAGCCTCATAAGAGGTACACAGGGGAAACTAGAGCGCCTTTAATATTACAAAATGGCCATCGTTGGTTTTTCTACGCCGGCTTAGTACTAAATGTAATTTTGACCTATGACGCAATCATCGCCTTTAAAAATGAGGAGGGTGAATGGGGACATATGAGTGTTGGCACATTAGTTCTTCTTGCTAATGCCACTCTGCTTTGGCTCTACTCCGCCTCCTGCCACACCTGTCGTCACACATTAGGTGGCCGGTTAAAAACATTTTCAAAACATCCAATTAGATATAAAGCTTGGACAGTAGTTTCCAAGTTAAATCACTACCATCCAAATTTTGCTTGGGTCTCACTCTTTGGAGTTGCTCTAACTGA
>CAZDKV010000135.1:0-1131 GCA_964506125.1 uncultured Candidatus Nanopelagicus sp. | reverse complement strand
TAACCGCATACTACGACCGACCAGAGAACTGGGAAATCGAATGGACATCCACACGTGAGGAAGCATTCGACCGCATGGTCAAGGACAACTGGTTCGTAGATATGGGCGACCATTACTACGGTATTGACTACGAAGTAGTCGATGAGTTAGTGCTTGACTACCTCAAGGAAAACCAACTCGTCAAAGACATCGTCGAGATTGACGAGAGCAACGACTAATCACACACGTGATTCTTGATAGCACATCTTTAGATGTGCTTATATATAGATGGCAAAACCCTAACCGAAAGGAGAGCCAATGTCCCAGAAATACTGGTTCATATGTGACCAAGAAGAATGTGATTCCGCAGTGGAATTCCACGCCAGAGATGGTTTTGGATTTCCGAACGGAGAAATAAAAATGAACTGTCCATGTGGCAGGGCAATGCATTACATATCAACCCAACCAACCGAAAGGAGCAACACAATGGAAACAATTACGGCAACAGAGTCACCCAAAGTATTGGTTGACGAAATCAAACAGCAAGTAACAACACTCGAAGCACAGGTCAACACACTCCGCGACACTCTCACTAGAGAGCGAGCTAAGGTGAACGACCTTTACACAACCATCAATGCAGACATCGTCAACAACGAATGGACTGGCGATTCCAAGATAACACTTACCGAGGTAAGTGAATACATTGAGCAAGCGTTTGGTAATGCACTCACATTCCAGACCGAGTATGCAGCGACAGTTGAGTTCAAGGTCAGAGCAGTAGTTAAGTTCTGGGCTGAAGGTATAGATGATGCTCGTGAAATTGCGAACAGTATCGAACTCAGTGTTGATGATGACGACGTGGAATACGAAGGCGATGCCGACGTAAGCGAAGTCTACGTTGATGAAACCAATGTCCAATCCGTCCGAGAAGAATAGAAAGGAAACACATGACAACCGACACAATCAAGAGCACCCCCAAAGTGGGGGACAAATGCGCCAATGGCGCAATCATTCTGGACATCAAGAAAACTATAAGCGATGGATGGATTGTCCTCTGCCTATGGGCAGATGAAACCCGCCGACCTGTAGTCCACCCTTACGTAACATGGTTCGCCTTCTGGTCACAGACTGGCGAGCTTGCCTGCTCAATGG
>CAZDKV010000134.1:0-1143 GCA_964506125.1 uncultured Candidatus Nanopelagicus sp. | reverse complement strand
TTCAAGCCGATCTTGAAAAAGCATTTGCAGCTGCTAAGTAAGTAATGAGCAAAGTTAATCCAGCAGTCACCGGGGCATGGTTAGAAGATCATGACCCGGGAGATCGCCAATTTTTAAAGATTGGTGATTTAACGCTGGAATCAGGTGAGGTATTACCTGATGTAGTGATTGCTTATCAAAGTTGGGGTGAGCTTAATGCAGCAAGAGATAACGCAATTTTAGTAAACCACGCTCTAACCGGCTGGGCTGATGTAAATAGTTGGTGGCCACAGATGGTCGGGTCAGGTTTACCCTTTGATTCTGATAGATATTTTGTGGTGTGTCCGAATGTAATTGGTGGCTGCCAAGGTTCAACTGGTCCATCCTCCCTAGCGCCTGATGGTAGAAGGTGGGGCTCAAGATTTCCGCAAATCACAATCAGAGATATGGTCCAAGCAGAGTTGGCTTTTACTAAAAAGATTGGTGTTAAGAAATATCAATTGGCTGTTGGTCCTTCCTTAGGTGGAATGCGTAGTTTGGAATGGGCAATTGAGTATCCGGAGTTAGTTGCGGCTATCTGCACCATTGGTTCATCAGCGGTTGCCACAGGAGATCAAATTGGGGCGGCTTCAATTCAACTTCGGGCGATTAGGTGTGATCCAAATTTTAATAATGGTGATTACTATGAACAAGATATTGGCCCTACCGAGGGTATGGGAATTGCTCGACGAATTGCGCATTTAACCTACCGAACAGAGTCAGAGATGGATGTGAGATTTGGTAGAGAGTTACAAGGGGATGAGACAGGAAGATACGCAGTTGAGTCCTACCTTGATCACCAAGCACAAAAACTAGCAAAGAGATTTGATGCCAATACCTATATTGCATTAACTGAGGCGATGAACTCCCATGATGTCGGTCGAGATCGTGGCGGGGTAGCAGCAGCCCTAGCCACAATAACGGTGCCGATTCATGTGGTCTCAATTGATACTGATCGATTGTTCCCACCCAGATTGCAGCAGGAGATAGTTGATCTAACCGGGGCGTTAGCTACTCTTCACACCATTTCATCCCCTTTTGGTCATGATGGCTTCTTAATTGAGGTGGAATCTGTGGGTCAGATCATCCAAAATGCGCTTATTGGCCAGAAAATCTCAAATTAGC
>CAZDKV010000133.1:0-1147 GCA_964506125.1 uncultured Candidatus Nanopelagicus sp. | reverse complement strand
TTTTTTCGCCACTCAAACTCTAATTTGCAGGTAACACAAACCTTTGGCTTAAAGCCATTTTTAATCTTTGCCCGCACAGGTCAATGGTAGGCGGTATGGCTTACTTAGAGCCTTTAAATAGGTTTACTAGGTATGAGATGGCAAAAATTAAGCCAATTAATGCATATCCAATCGCAAATGGGCTCAGAGTTGTCGGAATAAATATGGTCAATAAGCCTAGAGCAGCAGCTGATACAAACATCACTCGGCCCACAAACTTAAGACCTGCTTGATTATTTAATTTAGAGTTTTGCCACATATTTCCAGCAAGGGCAAATAAAGTGATTCCAATCATCCGCATCGCCCAAACCATTTGATCATTACTTTCCAACTCAAGAAGATCTAAAAATTGTGCCGGCGCGATAAGTAAAAAGATCGCTGAAATGCCAAAGACCAAGCTGCCAGCCTTGAGGGTCTGCTTCACACCATGTTGATACATGCCAGCAAACCTACGCTGGCAACTTAGGCGGGGCAATAGAAAATTTTAAGAATTTTTTAAGATTTTTCCGCATGCCCGCATGCGGCAAGGGGCCAATAGATGGGAATAAGCCAAATACCCCCCTTGGTTATTGGGGGTGAGATTCCGCTAAGTGGGGATCTTGCGAAAGGAAAACTTCTCGCTTAACTATTAAGGAGAAATAGATGAGTACATTAACAAAGCGTGATTACCAAGATACTGGGTTATCACTAGCTAACTTCTTTCCAAATCTAGAGAGCTGGGCGGTTGGATTTGATCGACCAATGCGACTACTAGATGAGATGAGCAATGCGCTAATGGGGAGAAATACCTCATTTCCGCCATACAACATTAAGCAGGTAGGAAATGATCGCTACCAGATTGAGATGGCAGTTGCTGGCTTTAGCAAGAAGGATCTAAAGATTGAGCTGCATAACAACCAGCTAACAATTGAAGGCTCCCAACAAGCAGCTACCGATAATCAAGGCAGCAACTACCTATATAAGGGAATCGCAGCACGCCAATTTAGACAAAGCTTTGCCTTAGAAGATCATGTAAAGGTGATCGGATCTGAGCTAAGGGATGGCATTCTAAATATTGAGTTAGAGCGCGACCTCCCAGAGGAGAAAAAGCCAAGATCAATTGAGATTA
>CAZDKV010000132.1:0-1155 GCA_964506125.1 uncultured Candidatus Nanopelagicus sp. | reverse complement strand
AATGGTCAAAGTGAGGTTACTCAAGAGGCCTCTTACTCACCCCGTGGCTTAGGTGGCCAGCTTTACTGGTATGCGGTTTTGCCATTTCACACATTAGTTTTTCCAACCATGATTAGAAATCTAATTCGCAGTGCTAACCGGAAAGATTACGCAGCGCGCAATGCATGAGTTCACCCCTGAGGTTGAGGCGTTAGCAAAAGAGGTACTGGATTACTCATTAATAAGACTTCGAACAGATCCACCACTTGATGGACCAAAAACTGCGCAGGAGTTATACGATCTAGCTGGAAATACCATCACCGCTAAAGGTTTAGGCGGACATCAAACACTTAAATTATTTAAAGAGGTATTAGCAACAGCTTGTATATCAACAGATCACCCAAGGTATTTAGCATTTATTCCATCTGCCCCAAGTGAGTATGCAAACCTATTTGATTTAGTAGTTGGTGCTAGCGCACTTTATGCCGGCTCTTGGCTTGAAGGAGCTGGCGCGGTCTTTGCTGAAAACCAAGCGCTTAAATGGATATCAGATCTTGCTGGTATGCCAAAGAGTGCTGGTGGGGTTTTTGTGCAGGGTGGAACTATTGGAAATCTATCTGCACTGGTGACAGCACGACATATATTTAGAGAAAAGCGAAAAGATGTTACAAGGTGGGTATTAGCTGCAAGTGCTGATTCACACTCCTCCATTAAATCTGCTGCCCAGGTTATGGATGTTGAGTTGTTATTAATTGAGCCAGATCAAAATGGCGTGCTGCAAGGAGATAGCTGTGCTGCAGTAATTGATAAGTACCACAGGGAAAATCCAACCCATCAAGTATTTGCACTTGTTGCGACCGCTGGAACTACCAACCTTGGAATTATTGATAATTTACAAAGTGTTGGAAGGTGTGCGAAAGATCGTGGCATTTGGTTTCATGTGGATGGGGCGTATGGCTTAGCAGCACTTTGTGCGCCATCTGTTCGTCCATTATTTAATGGTGTTGAGATGGCAGACTCCTTTATCGTTGATCCACACAAATGGCTTTTTGCACCATTTGATGCCTGCGCGCTTATCTATCGCAATCCAGAGTTAGCTAAGCAGGCTCACCTGCAAAAGGCTGCCTACCTTGAAACATTAGATGAAGATAACCAGTGGAATCCATCTGATTATGC
>CAZDKV010000131.1:0-1160 GCA_964506125.1 uncultured Candidatus Nanopelagicus sp. | reverse complement strand
ACCCAATCGGTGGCATCAATAAATACCCGCCGCATCCAAGATAAAAACTCTTGAGGGTTTGTGCCAGTAATTAGAGCTAAATTACTAAGCAACATAAGACGGGGAATATGGTGAACCCACCCTCTACTGTTGATATCTTCTAGATTACTTTTGATGCAATTCATCTTTGTCTTATCTGCATCCTCAAATAGTGGAAGTAATTTGCGCTTTGCGTTTAGGTTATTTAACTCTTTGTAATCTTGACCTAGGTGCCAATACATCCCATTTACATACTCACGCCAGCCAATAATCTGCCTGATAAACCCTTCAGCAGATGCGATTGGAATATCCCCCTTTTCAAATCTTTTAAGAGCTGCATCAATAACCTCAGAGGGGTGAAGCAACCCATTATTTAGATATGGACTAAGAAGTGAGTGATGAAGTGACCAGTTATCAACTGTCATCGCATCCTCATATGGGCCAAAGTGTGCAAAGTGGTTATCTAAGAAGTTTTTTAATACCCGCTTTGCCCCAGCCCTTGAGGTAGCAAAATCAGTTACTGGTTTGATCCCTAACTCATTTGCAATCTGGTTATCAATCTCATCTGCTTTATGCTGTAGGTAGGGTGGAAATTTATATCCTTTGGGAAGTGGTGAGCGGTTCTCCTTATCAAAGTTCCAAGCACCACCAACTGGCTTACCATTTTCAACTAAGATATTTAATCTAATCCGCTGAGCGCGATAAAAAGACTCCATTAAGTAACTCTTTTGCGATCCTGCCCACTGGGTGAAGAGCTTTTGAGGAGTTAAGAAGAAATCATTTTCAACAAAGGTAACGCCAAAATCAGAAAGTGATTGTTTTAATCTAAATGAGCTAGGTGTAGCAGCAATAATTGGCAGCTTTGGATACTTTTTTAAAACCTCTTTTAAGCCATCAACTGTGGTGGCAGCTCTTTGATAGATAACGGTGTAGCCATCATCTTGTAATGATTTAACAAAGTGGGCTGCACAAGATAGTAAAAAGTAGAGCCGCACCTTGCTACCAAACTCAGGGGTGAGCATTCGCTTACTCTCCACCAAAACAATCAGATCTTCTTTGGGGTTAGCTCTTTTTAACGCTCCATAGCCGGCATTTAATTGATCATGGCTGACATAGATAATTCGCTTCACTTACCACCACAT
>CAZDKV010000130.1:0-1165 GCA_964506125.1 uncultured Candidatus Nanopelagicus sp. | reverse complement strand
TAGCTAAAAGCTGGAGTGCTGGGGATGAAATAATTGTTTCCCAATTAGATCATGATTCAAATATCAGGCCCTGGGTGCAGGCAGCGGATGCAAAGGGTGTAACTGTTAAGTGGGCGAAGGTAAATACCCAAACCGGTGAGTTAGATACCCAATCTGTAACAGATTTACTAAGTAATAAGACAAGGTTTGTGGCAGTCACCGGTGCCTCAAATACCTTGGGTACAAAACCTGATATCAAAGCAATTGGGGCTGCGGTTAAAGCAAATGGCTCACTTTTTTTAGTAGATGGTGTGCACCTAACCCCCCATGCGGTAATTGATTTTAAAAATCTTCCGATAGATTTTTATGGATTTTCCTCATACAAACTTCTTGGCCCACACTGCGCCTCATTTGTAGCAGATCCCTCCCTTCTTGAAACATTAAGTAATGACAAATTACTCCCCTCCACCATGGTGGTGCCGGAGCGATTTGAGTTTGGCACCTTGCCATATGAGTTAATGGCAGGGGTAAGTGCTGCTATTGATTATGTAGCTGGCCTAGATAAATCAGCATCTGGTAGCAGACGAGAGCGGTTAGTAAGCTCACTAAATGCATTAGAGGAGTATGAACAATCACTCTTTGATTACCTTTTAGCTGGGCTTACAAAATTACCTGGCATAACTATCTACTCAAAGGCGAAAAATCACACACCAA
The DNA here is from genome assembly GCA_964506125.1 of uncultured Candidatus Nanopelagicus sp. Classification (GTDB taxonomy): domain Bacteria; phylum Actinomycetota; class Actinomycetes; order Nanopelagicales; family Nanopelagicaceae; genus Nanopelagicus. The sequence goes on along the minus strand of CAZDKV010000130.1, from coordinate 472 downwards.
CTGCCTACTTTAATTTAAAGGATGTGGTGGCAGCAGAGCTTTATAAATTTATGGCAGGTAAAAAGATAAATCTGCCAGCCCATAACTTCTACGCCCTTGAGGTTTCCCGTGCCCTTGGCTTAGGAGATACTGGCGCAATCAGAGCAGGACTTGCTCCTTACACAAGTAAGGATGATGTTGATCGGCTTATATCTGGATTAGAAGAGTATCTAGCTAAGAAGTAAATTTAAATGGCAATTACTAATACCGACCGCACCTCTTACTTTCCGTTGATTGAAAAACGATACGGCGAGAAGATGAGTTATTGGCATGCGGTAATGAAAAAGCTTGAGGGTAAAAAGTATCCAGAGCAAATTGCCCATTTGAAAGAAAATTACGGCTTCTCTCAAGCCCACGCCAATGCTTTGGTTATGTACTCAAGGGGTTCAAAATCTGCTGCTAGATTTTCATCAACTGCTGATTACTACAAATC
>CAZDKV010000129.1:0-1165 GCA_964506125.1 uncultured Candidatus Nanopelagicus sp. | reverse complement strand
GTCCAATTAGTTCCCATATGTCTTTTGACTGAGCGAATTGTTCGCTCCACATTGGTTACAGATTGCCGCTTTGCAACCTCACCAACTAAAACTTCACCATTTTTTGCAAATGCCACAATCGATGGTGTGGTTCTTGCACCCTCTGCATTTGCAATCACAGCTGGCTCGCCACCCTCTAATACTGAAACGCAGCTATTTGTAGTTCCTAAATCAATTCCAACCGCTCTAGCCATTTAAATCTCCTCACTATTTGCTTTTACCTATTTCAGAGTCTGGGTCCTACCCACCCTCATGGGGCTATTTTCAACCTTGAGTGGCTATCTAGTCAAAAGGTTGAGCCAGATCGGCTCAAGGTTGCTACCTACAGGAACTACTTAAGCCTGATCTTTATTCCCTAAAGCTGTCTTTTGGGTCTAACCGCCAGGGTGGCAAGGGCGCCCCCGATTAGCCCGCCAAGGTGGGCCTTCCAATCAATACCAGGGATTAAAAAGGGGATAGCAAGGTTAAGTGCGATTAAGCCAGCACCCTCCTTGAGGTTTGCCCCCATCCGCTTTCCCATAATTAGTAAGCAGCCAAAAAGGCCAAAGATCATTCCGGAGGAGCCAACTGCAACTGAATTTAATGGGTTAAATAAAAATGAGGTGATTGAACCAAAAAACAATGAGGTTAAAAGTAGAAAAATGTATTTGTTTCTACCTAAGTAATTTTCCACAGTTAAACCAAGTGAGAAGAGAGCTAACATATTAAACAAAAGATGTAACCAGCCGCCATGGACTAATGCCACGGTAAATAGGCGATACCACTGACCATTTTCAATTGCTAACCCGTAAAGTGCGAACTCATACTCTAAATTTGGCCAGATTAAGGTAAGAACAAAACAGCCAGAGATAAAAAATATTAGATCTCTGGTTAAAGATTTTGGCATTTACTTAAAAGATACTGAATTAATCTTTACCGCTTGTACCGGCTTATCATTTGCGCCAGTTTTTACAGTTGCAATTGCATCTACTACCTTTTGGCTGGCCGCATCCTTTACCTCACCAAATATTGAGTGTTTGCGGTTTAACCAGGTGGTGGGTGCTACGGTAATAAAAAATTGTGAGCCATTGGTATTTGGTCCAGCATTTGCCATAGCTAATAGGTATGGCTTATCAAAACTTAACTC
>CAZDKV010000128.1:0-1194 GCA_964506125.1 uncultured Candidatus Nanopelagicus sp. | reverse complement strand
AATGTGCCACGTTTGGCGCATCCTCTGCTCTCTTCAAATGTGCCATAAGCCTTAGAGACCGCGCCATGTGGCCAAAAATCAGAGAGTACTTGGAACTTATAACCCTCTTGCTCAGCAAATACTTTGTTTGCAAACATTGGATCACATGAAATTGAGATCAATTCAACATTATCATTTTGAAAAGCTGATAAGTCATCACGTAGCGCACACAACTCACCAGTGCAGGTTCCAGAAAAAGAGAATGGATAAAATACTAAGACAACATTTTTCTTACCCCGATAGGATGAAAGTGAGATCTTCTCACCATGTTGGTTTACTAACTCAAAATTTGGGGCAGCAGATCCAATTGAAAGCGTCATTATTTTCTCCTTATTTAGTTTAGGTTTACTTGCTCTTCTTTTTACTACTGCCAGCACTTCGTGCAATTAATCTTGTTGCTGTCCAATCAGCACCAGCTGGAAATGAGGTGGTTTGAGACATGCCAGCAGTTGGAGCTGCATCTTGGATATCACTTGGTTCAACATAACCAGATCTGCCAACCTTTGGGGTGAAAAGCCAAATTGGTCCATCCTCAGTCAGATAGGTAAGTGCATCTACTAACTCATCAACTAGATCACCATCGCCATCTCGCCACCAAAGAATTACTGCATCGACTACCTCTTGTGATGAGGCATCTAGAAATTGATTACCAGTTTTTGTATTTATGGCATCACGTAATGATTGATCACAATCTGATTGATCAAAACCAACCTCAAGAATTAGTTGATCTGGTTTTATGCCAAGCCGTTCAACGGTGGCAGCTGGTGCCTGGGCTGAATTCATTAGGAGTAGTCCACCCAACTTTGGCGTAAGGTGCAACTTGTAATTGCCATTTCATCCAAAATTAAGCCAGATCACCCCTGACTGGCGGTATAAATATGACCAAACCCCCCTTTGGGAGAGAGAATATGCCGGTGAGTGAAAACTTTAAGGCCCCAGATCATCTGGTTGACCAATTAGTTGATACCGACCCAACGGAGAGCGCCGAGTGGCGTCAATCCTTTGATGCAGTTTTAAAAAATGCCGGTCCGGTAAGAGCTCGTTACTTAATGCTCTCATTACTGCAAAGAGCAAATGAAAAAAATGTTGGTGTCTCAGGACTTCGCACCACTGATTACATAAACACAATTCCACCAGCATTAGAGCCAACCTTTC
>CAZDKV010000127.1:0-1201 GCA_964506125.1 uncultured Candidatus Nanopelagicus sp. | reverse complement strand
ATAATAAATGCGGCTGACCGAAGCCAGCCGCTATAATATATTAGGCGTCAGGTGCGATTGCATCGTCGGAAGCATCACCGACCATTGAACCCATTGCAACCAGAGTTTCAAATGTTGTGCGACCGTTGCGACCGCCCATCGTAAATGTAAACGCTGTGTTACCGAATGTATTTGCAGTTGGCGTACCAGTGTACAATCCAGCATTTGTAACTGTGATTGCTGTAATTCTACCAGTAGCAGCAGTTGTTACACTAACTTGTGCTGAAGTGTTATTCGTACCACCACCAGACAACACCAGTGTATATGTTTCGGCTGATGCAGCAGGACCTACAGCATCGGTATTTGCTGAAACTGATACGACAGGACCCGCACCTTTAGTACGTGCTACCCAACCAGCATGTGTTGGATTACCATCTGTAACAAGACCTTCTTCTACAGCATCAATACCAAATACACCAAATTCAACATTAGTACGTGTAGCACTCATATAAGTGTTACCAAATACTGATGATGGTTGTGAATTGGCCAGACTTTGATCCGTTACCGATGTGTCGTAGCCAGTTAGACCTGAAAAGTTTGGAGCATTGTTAGATGCATCTACGTTTCCCCAAAGTGACATGTTTTTCTCCTATAAATCTTTGATTAGTTATTTATGTTTTCTGTATATCGCTAGACAATTCGGGGTCTTTCTGAAACTTGTCCGATGCCTCTTCTTTATCTACTTTCTTGCTTTTTGCAGCATCTTTTACAATCTGTGCCTTGCGTGACAGCGTTCGTGCTGCCATGCTTGGCTCTTCTGCCTCTTCTTTTTTCATGCTGCCCGTGTGTACAGGAAGCATTAGTTTGCCATCAATAACATGGCCATATTTCTTTCTGTACCAGTCAGGCATACCATTCTTACTTCTCCAGTGTCTTACTGTTGCAGAATCGTTTGCTTGGTCACGATACTTATTTTCCGCTGCTGTATTGTGGCTTTTCATTGCTTCTGCTGCTGCATGTGCATCTTTGGCAATGTGAACCAATGCATCATTGGACTTCTTGTGATAATCATGACCCTCTAATGGATGACGCTGAGATGGACGACCTTCAGAAAGTTCAACTTCTTCTTTTGTAACATTTTTTATGGAACCTTTTACGATTCTATCACCAAAAATTCCACTTCCAACTTTTACATGAACAGTATCTCCTTCAACTTTATGCA
>CAZDKV010000126.1:0-1207 GCA_964506125.1 uncultured Candidatus Nanopelagicus sp. | reverse complement strand
AAGCGATTGCAATTGTTTATGTAATCGGTCTAGTGCTCTTTGGTCTATTTGGTCGTAAGAGGCTTGTACTCTCCCCAGAGGAAAAGGCTGCCATGGAAGGACATAAGTAACTAAACAGGTTAGAAGATTATGGGGCCAGTCATATGCTGGCCCCATAATTATTTGTATCAAATCTTGTTGTTCAAAATAGATTAAGGTTTACCTATGTGCCGACTTCTTGGTTACTCATCGACATCTGCCACTACCTTTGGGCAGGCAGTTGGTGACAACTTCAATCAATTTGTATCACTTGCTGATGATCACTGTGATGGTTGGGGTATTGCCACCCGTGACAGTAACGATGCCCAGTTATACAAAGAGCCAGTGGCTGCAACCAAAAGTGCCAATTTTAAAACCCAGTTAGCAAGACATAAATCAAAATCAGGGCTGCTTCACCTGCGCTGGGCTACTGAAGGTATGCCAGTTAATGAAAGCAACACGCATCCATTTACCTATCAAGATATCTCCTTCATCCACAATGGCTCAATTACCCCTCCAACCGTCTTAGATCCATTGATTGATAAGAGGTATTTAGAGATAGCTAAGGGCACCACCGATTCAGAGCGATACTTTCTCTTCCTGCTTACCCAGATAGAAAAGCATGGATTTATTGAGGGTGTGATTAAAGGTATTAAATACATTAAAGATAATTGCAACTACTCATCGATAAATATGATGATTACAAATAAAGATTACTTTGTGGCAGCCTGTGTTTATAACCAGGATAAGGTGCCAGATAGATTTAAAAAACAAAGTGATTACTACCACCTGAAATACACCACCATCAATGGCTGCGTAGTAGTTGGCTCATCTGGCTGGAATCAAGATAATTGGCAGGAGCTTAAAAACTCAAGCGCTTTAATCGTAAACTCTGATCAAAGTTATAAAGTAGTTGAGATTTAATTCTTAATTAAATATCCACCATCTGCAGTTACGATCGCACCAGTCATAAATGATGACTCCTCACTTGTTAAAAAGTAAATTACCTTCGCTATCTCCTCCGGTGTTCCTACCCGATTTAGCGCATGCATGCCCTCCACAGTTTTGCGATAGGCAACTGGATCAGGATTTAGATTTAAACCTGCAACGGTAAATGGGGTCTCAATCCAACCAGGTGCAACTGCGTTAACTCGAATACTTGGTGCTAACTCAAGTGATAATGCCTTGG
>CAZDKV010000125.1:0-1221 GCA_964506125.1 uncultured Candidatus Nanopelagicus sp. | reverse complement strand
GGATCTCTAAAAAAGATGAGGCGTTAGTTGCAATAAGTAAGGTGAAGTTAACTCGGGATCTTTCCCATGATCGCCAAAAGGTGCGGATGTTGCCGGAGAACAATCAGGTATTTAAAGCTCTTGATTTATCTGATCTGTTAGGGCGAATTAAACCCAGCAAAATGGATAAGTACAAGCAGGTGGATGAGTTTTTAAGATTGATTAACCAAACTTTAGATGGTGATTTAAGTAAGCAAGATCAGATATCGGTAGTTGATTTAGGTTGTGGTCATGCCTACTTAACCTTTGCCGTTCAAGAGTTTTTAAAGGATAGGTACCAGAAGGTTTCAATCTTAGGAGTAGATGAGCGGGTTGATTCAAAGGAGCACAATGAGAAGGTGGCAGCTAAGTTAAGGGTTGATGCCAAATTTATTGCAGCAAAAATAGCTGATACTCCTGATCAAAAGGTAGATATTGCGATCGCACTTCATGCTTGTGATACCGCAACAGATGACGCACTCTTCTGGGCGGTTAAAAATAAAGCCAAGGTAGTAATGGCAGCGCCATGTTGCATGCATGAGCTGCAAACTCAGATTAAAGATTCACCTGAGCCATGGGGCTTGTTAACTAAGTATGGATTGGTTAAAGAGCGGTTAGTCGATCTAATGACTGATTCAGTTAGAGCCCAAATTTTAAAACTACTTGGTTATCGGGTAGATATTGTGGAGTTTATTGGTGGTGAGCACACAGCTCGTAATATTTTGATTAGAGCAATCTTTACCGGTGCAAAACCTGCTCAGATTGAGATAACAAGATATGAAGAGTTACTAAAGCAGTGGCAAATAAAGCCATATCTGGCAAAGTTGCTCGCAGATGAGTTAAAAGCTGCGGCGAATCTTTGAATCTAATAAACCTTGGCAGTAGGAACTAAAACTTAACTCACAATTGATACTTTTATAATCATCAAAGCCGATCCCAAAGACCACCCCCACTACTAGGGCGGTAATAACTACAGCAGCTCTCACGCCCTGATTTTGGATTACCACCTCACCTTTGCGCATGGCTTGGGTATGAGATTGTGGATTTTCAAGGTGAAAAGCTCAGGTAGGATTTGCCTTAGCACAAGACCTTAAACAAGTTTTGTGACTTCACGCATCTTAAAGTGATTAATTGATTACTAATTAAGAGCTTAAGAACCTGTTCGGTGTAGTTAGCAATAACTACTCGGTTCGAAGATGCTAG
>CAZDKV010000124.1:0-1222 GCA_964506125.1 uncultured Candidatus Nanopelagicus sp. | reverse complement strand
AATGTGACCTCACCAGTACCTTGAGTTACATACCAATGCTCACTTCGTTTTTTATGGCGTTGATAAGAAAGACGCTTGCCAGGGCTGACATGAATTGACTTAACCTTGTAATTAGCAGCCTCTTGGAGAACCTCATACCGACCCCATGGGCGATCTGATTTTTCTAGCATGGAAATACTTTAACCCTTAAACTAACAATATGAGCAATTCAAAGCCGAAAGCCTCAAAATTACCCTCCAATCAGTTTGATCATTTCTATAAAGGTGGTAATCGGATTGGCAAACTTAGAAATGGACCAGGCGGTCCCATGCGTCCAGAGGAGTGGATAGCATCTACCACCACCAGATTTGGTGAGAGTGTTAATGGACTCTCCAAGTTAGCTGATGGGCAGTTACTACGAGATGAAATTTTGAAAGATCCTATTAATTGGCTGGGGCAAAAACATATAGATAAATTTGGTATTTCAATTGAAATATTAGTGAAATTACTAGACCCCGATCAAAGATTACCTGTTCATTATCACCCTGATCAGAAGTTTGCCAAGGATAAATTGCATTTAAATCATGGAAAAACCGAGGCGTGGATAATTTTAGATGCACCGCCCGGAGCACAGGTTGGAATTGGTTTTAAAAATCATATGCAAAAAGCTGAGGTGGCAAGGTTGGTGGCAAACCATGATTCAGCCAGGTTGTTAGAGAGTTTAGTTTTTAAGCAGGTTCAGGCCGGAGATGCGGTCTTTGTACCAGCCGGGGTAGTGCATGCAATTGAGTCTGGAATTTTTGTATTGGAGCTGCAGGAGCCAACAGATCTATCAATCTTGCTGGAGTGGGATGGTTTTGCAGTTGATGGAGATAAGGATGGACATTTAAATCTTGGATTTGATACCGCTTTAGATGCCCTTCGCCTATCACCATTAACTCAGGATGAGGAGAGTGAGATACTGACAAAGTTTGATCTTGGTGGGAAAGAAAGTGGAGCAATCTTCAACTCAATCGCCAATTCCTTTTTCAGAGCAGATTACCTAACAACTGGACACCAAAAGGTGACGGCGGGATTTGGAATCTTTTTAGCCCTGGCAGGTGAAGGAAAGATGATTTTTGAAAATGATCAAACATTGGATATCAGACAAGGTGATGCAGTGGTGATTCCTCATTGTGCAGGCGGGTTTACCTTAAGTAATTGTTCTGGGATTTTATCTAGACCACCTGCTGCTTAATTTTTT
>CAZDKV010000123.1:0-1226 GCA_964506125.1 uncultured Candidatus Nanopelagicus sp. | reverse complement strand
AACCAAAATCCTCCTCCAGCGGCAGGATTAAGACAGATGGTGCGCTTCTAAAACCAGCGGTAGCAAATAAGGTGGCAAAGGTTATGCCGGCAACAATCCACGCTGGATGAATTCGAGTACGAATCAATTAAGGGTAAACCAAACTGCAGTATCTGTTGGCAAGATTAAATCAACAATTGGCTCACTACTTACCAATACCTGGGCACCTGCCGGCAGCTTTATATCTGCACCTAGATTTAAGTAGCAGTAAAAGTTACCTGGTCTTGAAAAAGCCACAACGGACTCTGGTGCATCAACCCAACTCATTGGACCATCTCCTAAACCTGATTGTGATTTTCTAATCTCTAAAGCTTTTCGGTAGAGATTAAGGGATGAGTTTGGATCACTGTCTTGAGCCTCTACTGAAAAATCTCCCCAATTTTTACTTTGCGGTAGCCAGGCATCATTTGGTGTTAATTTTTGATTATCTGAAAAACCAAAAGCACCAGCAGAGTTTGATTTCCAAGGCAGTGGAACTCGGCAGCCATCTCTGCCACGATCTTTGTAATCACTCATCTTCCATCTTGGATCACTTAAGCGATCCTCTGGTATCTCACGCGCCTCCGGAAGAGTTAACTCCTCACCTTGATAAATATAAGCTCCCCCTGGAAGTGCCAGCATCAACAGCGCTCCAGCTCTTGCCCGCCTTTGACCACGTTTTAAATTAAATTTATTAACATCTCCTTGTCGTTCTAAGGTTGTGCCACCACTTAAGCCAAGTCCTAAATCAAATCTATCCACACTTCGCACCACATCATGGTTGTTAAATACCCAAGAGGATGGCGCACCTACCGCGCCTATTGCCTCAATTGATTTATTTATATTGTTTTTAAACTCACTCACATCCCATTTAGAGCCTAAGAACTCAAAGTTAAATGAGTTCATTAACTCACCAGGACGTAAGTATCTGGCTATGCGAGTTGCTGGGTGAACCCAAGCCTCTGCTACTGCCATACGATCATTTGGATAGGAATCTAAAATCATTCGCCACTCTTTGTAGATCTCATGGACACCATCTTGATCCCAAAATGGCATTGGCTTGCCCTCTAATAACTTTGGATCACTTGGCACATCAGGCAAACCCTCAGCTTTGATCATGCCATGGGCAACATCAATTCGAAATCCATCAACTCCAAGATCTAGCCAAAAACGAAGTACCTTTTCAAAGTAATCCTTAACCTCTTGGT
>CAZDKV010000122.1:0-1269 GCA_964506125.1 uncultured Candidatus Nanopelagicus sp. | reverse complement strand
ATTGCTTGTCTTCTAAAATCATGACCAACTACAGATGGTGTGTGATCAAAGTAGCCAGCTGAATCAACTGGCACCGGCTCCTGTCCTGGTTTTGGTTCATCTTTAAATAAGAAAAACTCAATCTCTGGGTGGGTGTAACAGGTGTAACCAAGTTTGGCCACCTTCTCTAAGGTTTGCCGTAAGACTCTTCTTGGATCTACAGATGCAGCTGTGCCATTTGGCATTGCGATGTCACAAAACATTCGAGCTGCCCCAGGTGATTCGGTTCGCCAAGGCAGAATTGAAAAGCTGGCTGGATCTGGTTTGGCCAACATGTCAGATTCAGTTATTCGCGCAAATCCCTCGATTGCAGAGCCATCAAAGCCAATTCCTTCAGCAAATGCATTTTCTAATTCAGCTGGTGCGATTGCTACCGATTTTAAAAACCCTAAAACATCGGTAAACCATAATCGAACAAATCTTATATTTCGCTCCTCTAAGGTGCGAAGAACAAATGCTTGTTGTTTTGCTAAATCATTGGCCGAACTCATGGGGATATTAAAGCCATTGATCGTTACGGCTATGTTAACTGTAAAAAGTTGCCAAATTTAAGCGTATTTAGATTGCGAAAAACTCCGAAGAGTCCACTGAGGTTCTGGCTGGCACGCTTTTGGTCACCACCATATTGGCTGAAATCTTCACGCCATCGCCAATCGAAATATCTCCAATTACTCGCGCCCCAGCACCAATTACCACTTGATTTCCAATTGTTGGATGACGCTTCCCACTTCCACCTGTTTTAGCACCCAAGGTAACATCATGATAGATCATTACATCATCACCAACTATTGCAGTTGCACCAATTACAACCCCCATGCCATGGTCAATAAAAAAACGTTTGCCAATCTTTGCTGCTGGGTGAATTTCAACTCCAGTTACCGCCCGAATCCAATTTGAGTAGATCCTGGCCAACAACTTTAGTTTGATTTGCCATAGAAAATGGGCAATCCGATATCCCCAAACCGCATGCAAGCCTGGATAGGTAAGTAATACCTCTAATCGATTACGCGCGGCTGGATCCTTAGCTAACGCAGTATCGATATCTTCAACGATGCTTTTGATCATTTAATCTGTTAAATCTTCATATAAAACAGTTGAAAGATAACGCTCACCAAAAGAAGGAATGATTACTACGATGTTCTTTCCAGCAAACTCGACTCGCTTTGCCACAACGGAAGCTGCCCAAAGCGCAGCACCTGATGAGATACCAGCCAAGATTCCCTCTTCACT
>CAZDKV010000121.1:0-1301 GCA_964506125.1 uncultured Candidatus Nanopelagicus sp. | reverse complement strand
GTTAAGTTAAATGGGAAGGTAATTCCCAAACTACTTGTAATTGATAGTGATGGATTAGCTTCAGGAAGTGCAATCCCAACCGCTGCAGGAGCTGCGATATAGGAAGCGCTAGCTGATAAAACTCCTAATACCGTTGCACCTCCTACTGAAAGACCAGCCATAAAGCCACCTACTACACCTAAACTTCCTGCGATCAATGGAAAGATGATCGCAAATGCAAATAAACCAGCGCCAGTTTCTTTGATTACATGAATGCTTTGGCCAGCTAGGTAACCAAGGTGCATAAGGAAAAGTGCCAAGATGCCAGGTAACAAGTTCACAAAAAATGGCTCAACTCGAGCATAACCTGCATCTCCAGATATAGCACCAACTATTAATCCACCAACCAACAAAATAATTGTTTTGCCAAGCACAATCTCCTTTAATGAGCTTGACCAAGACACCTGCCGATTTAAGTGTCTGGTAGCTAAGAAAATACCAATGATGATGCCGGGAATTTCCATAATTGTTAACAACGCAGTTGCAAATCCCTCATACTCAATTTTGGCGTTATCTAAAAACACCAAGGCCGCAGTAAAGGTAACTAGTGAGGTTGATCCATAATGAGCTGCAATCGCGCCGCGATCAATCTGAGTTAACGAGTTAACAAACCGTAAGGCAAAAAATGCTAAGGCTGGAATTAAGCAGCCTAAAATTAAGGTAGCGATCACCGGCTTTGCAATGCCATCTAATGTTGAGTGACGAAGTGAGACGCCACCTTTTAAGCCAATACCAAAAAGTAAGTAAACTGAAATTATCTGATAAACAGGATCTGGTATTCGAATATCACTCTTAAACCTTGCTGCAATGAAACCTAAGATAAAAACTAAAACTGAGACAGAGGTTAAGTTACTTATCGCATTGCTTAAGGATTGATCCATATCTAAAGTATATAAAGTGAACTTAGACTATGGGTTATATTTGAAGGTGGCTTTGAATATAAATTAATTATCCTTAACAAACTTCTCAGCTGGTGCGAAGTTTGCTGCCATATCGGTAAATCTTGCCAAGTGAAGTTGAGCCGATACGGTGATAGTCCTAGTTGGTCCATTTCTATGTTTTGCCACAATTAAATCAGCCTCACCTGATCTATTTTGTGAATCATATAAATCCTCGCGGTGAAGCAAGATAACCACATCTGCATCCTGCTCAATCGAGCCAGATTCACGAAGATCTGAAAGCATCGGTTTTTTATCAGATCTTTGCTCAGGGGATCGATTTAACTGTGAGATTGCAACTACTGGCACATTTAACTCTTTAGC
>CAZDKV010000120.1:0-1309 GCA_964506125.1 uncultured Candidatus Nanopelagicus sp. | reverse complement strand
TGTCAGTTGCTAGAGAGATTGCAAATAGAGGTGGCGCACCAATAAATATTAAGAATGAGAGTGCGTAATGAGTACTCGCAAAGGTGGTTTGGGAAGAGGCTTAGATGCGTTAATTCCTACATCGGTAATGCCAACTGAGATTAAAACAGCAAGTGGGGTAGTAACAGCTAATCGAGATGAGATTGATCTAAATAACATCAGCGCTAATCCAAAACAACCAAGAACAGTATTTGATGAGGATCAATTAACTGAGTTAGCACTCTCTATTAAAGAGGTTGGTTTACTTCAACCGCCAGTTGTTAGATCAATTGGTAATGGTAAGTATCAATTAATTATGGGTGAGCGCAGATTTCGCGCCGCCAAACTTGCTGGCTTAAAAAGCATTCCGGTAATTATTAGACAGACCACTGATGATCAACTATTACGCGAGGCGTTAATTGAAAATATTCACCGCAGCCAACTAAATCCACTTGAGGAGGGCGCTGCTTATCAACAGTTATTAAATGATTTCGCTTACACCCATGATGAATTAGCAGCTAAATTAAGTAAATCTAGGCCGGCAATAACAAACACGATGCGGCTATTAAATCTGCCACCTGCTGTGCAAAGAAAGGTGGCGGCAGGTGTGATCTCAGCTGGGCATGCCAGAGCGCTTTTATCTTTAACTGATGAAAAGGAGATTGAAAATTTAGCAAATCGGATAGTTTCTGAAGGGTTAACTGTTAGAGCAGTTGAGGAGATTGTCGCTACCGGTGGCACAAAGGTAAAAGCAGGTTCAATAAGAAGCGGCAAGATTGTTGCGCCAAAGCTAAAAGAGATTTCAGATCAATTATCTGATCACTTGGACACCAGAGTTAGTGTGGAGTTGGGTAAACAGAAAGGCAAGATAGTAATTGAGTTTGCCACCGTTGAGGATTTAGAGAGAATAAATACTAAGATTTTGAAAAAATCTTAAAAGTTTGATTTAAGCAATTAAATTCAACAAATGGATAAATCAACAATAAAACTATGACAAAAATTTTAGAGATCCAAGGGTTGCGAGCCCTTGCGGTTATTTTGGTAATCATCTATCACGCAGATTTCATACCAGGTGGATTTATTGGCGTAGATATTTTCTATGTAATCTCAGGATATTTAATTACAAATTTGATTATCAAAGAAATTTCAAACACCGGCAGTTTAAGTTTAAGAAATTTCTACCATCGTCGAATTAAAAGATTGCTGCCAGCTTCAGCACTAGTACTTCTAGTCACGGCAATAATTTGCTACCTCCTGCTACCCCCTATGGATCGCCACCAAATAGGAAAAG
>CAZDKV010000119.1:0-1333 GCA_964506125.1 uncultured Candidatus Nanopelagicus sp. | reverse complement strand
GCTGCGAGCCACCGCGCCGCGGCACACCCCGCCGGCCACGAACAGATCGACGCTCACCTCGTCGCCGTCGATGTAGTCTTGAATCACCCAGGATGACGACATCTCGATCGTCTCGGGGCGGTTGAGCACCTTCGTGCCGCGGCTGCCGTGGCCGAACCGAGGCTTCGCGAACTTCGGATACCGCATGAACGACGGAGCCGGATACATCTCCGGGTGGTTCTCCATCATCCAGTTGCGGAAGTGGAACTTGTCGTAGCAGAGCATCGCCACCGAGGCCGGCGAGCCGATGCACTGCGGCAAGTCGCCGCACACCACGGCGGCCTCGTCCATCAGCGGCACGACGTGCGTGATCTTCCGCCGAGCCACAAACTCGGCGATGTCGTCCTTGCACTCGGGGTCGTCGAAGTCCAAGCCCTCGACGATCTCCTTGGCGACGTCGGCCAGCGGCACGTCCAGGCTGTTCTCGTAGCCGTAGACATCGGCCTTGCGGGCGATGAACTCGTTGGCAAGCGACACGCGCCGGCCGCCGCCTACAAAGAGGACGCGGCTTTTCTTAGTTCTAGGCATACTTTCTCGACATCCTCTCGGGTCAGACCGCAGTGCGTCGGCAGCACGAGGCCATGCTTGTGCAGGCGATGGGCGACATATGTCTCGCCGCCGCGGTGTCCGACGTGCGGGAACCGCGTCAGCGGGAAGAACACCGGCCGCGTCTCGACGCCGGCCGCCAGCATCCTGGCGGCGACGACCTCGGCGTTCATCTCGCCGCGATACTCTTTCACGACGGCGTAGGCCCAGCAGCCGTGCCGGTCGGCCGCGCCGAGTGCCTGCCGCTCGAATGTCTCGGGCAGCATCTCGTCGTACCACGCGAAAACCTCGCGCCGCTTGGCGAGGAACTCGTCGAGCCGCGCCAACTGCACGCGCCCGAGGGCCGCCTGCATCTCGGTCATGCGGTAGTTGAAGCCAAGCGCGTGGTGCCAGTACCGTGCCGCTGCATCCTGCGCCTGACCGTGGAGATGCCACGCCCGGCCGCCGGTGCTGTGATCGTGGTACACCACCGCGCCGCCCTCGCCGGTCGTGATCGTCTTCGAGCCATAGAACGACAGTGCCGCCGCATCGCCGATCGCGCCGACGTCGCGGCCCATGTGCATGGCCCCAAACGCCTCCGCGGCGTCCTCGACGATGGCAATCCGCCGGCCCGTGCGGACGTAGAACGTGTCGGCGAGCATCAGCAGGCTCGCCACGTCGGCCGGCACGCCGTAGAGATGCACCGGCAGGATGGCCTTGGTCTTCTTCGTGATCGCGTGCTCTACGCGGGCCACGTCGATCGTCCACG
>CAZDKV010000118.1:0-1333 GCA_964506125.1 uncultured Candidatus Nanopelagicus sp. | reverse complement strand
TTTTTTGCGCGGTTAAGGTGAGGGATGCGCCAACAGTTAAAATATGACGAACTGCGGCGATTACCCCAATAATTAAGAACTTATCTAATTGATAAACACCATCGGTAAACCGTGAGATAACAGTTCGTAGGATCTCAAGGATAATTACAATAAATAAAATGTCATTAACACCTTGAATCATCCCATTTGGGAAGAAGGGTGTGGTTTGGATTAATCTCTTAATAGAGTAGTAAAAAGCCCCTAAGCCAATTACAAATAGGGAGAGCGCCAAGATAGCGTGAAATACATCCTCAACTAAGTCAACATACTTAATTGGAATTATTGATGTTTCAATATGTTTCTTATCTGTGTTATTAGCCATGATCAAATATAGATCCATCGCTATAGCTCTATGTAGCTGCCACGCTTGGCAGCGAAGATTAAACTCTTATCAAACGAGAAAGTATGCGCACTAACAATGATGAGCGATGGCTTGCTACCCAACGGTAGCCCCATCTGCCAATTGGACCTGAGGCGCTCAATACCATTGCCAAAACTTTATTTCCCCGCTTTTTTAGCAGCAGCGCCACTGCATCAGCGCCTTCATACTGGCTTTGACCATCAATTACATACACCGCCTTGGCACATTGGGTGGCGGTTAAACCAAAGATTGCTAGATCACTATCTTGGTAGGTGATTGCATCAATTACTAATCGTTTTTTAACCCAGGTGATTGATCTCTTGCATAGCTCACATTGACCATCATAGATAACAATTAATTTGTTCATTTTAAAATCTTAAGTTGCAACTTGTGCAATTACTACTCGGCGAAATCTCCGCCACGGCCAGTGCTCTTTCCCTTAGGTTTTTTTGGCCGCTCATAGATATAGACAAACACCCCTAGAGTAATAACTAGGGGTGCTAGCCAGATAAGTAGGTTGTTCAATTACATCCCAAAGATTGCCATATATGCAAATACAAATACTGCAATATCAGCAACCACAATTAATGCAGCTGTTAATGAGACAAAGTTTTTTGAACCAGCAATTTTCTTCGCTAATGGACCAATCTTTGCCACCTTTGATAGCTCCTCACAGATTGATTCACCCTCACGGATAGCTGCATATTGGTTTATGGTGGTCAAAATTCCGGTGACAGCAATTACTACTAATGCAAAATACTTAGCGCTATCTGTTGCCTTATCAAAGTAACCCAGGGTAGATAAAACAAAGGCAGCGATTAGTACTAGTACTGGCTGCATTTGGGCGGCGATTATCTGTGAACGGGTCTTATGCCAAAGCTTGATTAGATCCTTCTCACTCATTTACTTCTCCATCTGTTATCCAGAATCTAG
>CAZDKV010000117.1:0-1370 GCA_964506125.1 uncultured Candidatus Nanopelagicus sp. | reverse complement strand
AGGTCCAAAGATTTGTAGTTGACCAGTAAATTAAAACTCCAATTGGAAAGTTAACTCCGGTTACTGCAAAGATAACTGGAAATAAATACAACATAATTTTTTGCTGTTGCAACATCATATTATTTGAGGTGTCCATTTTTGGCATTCCTTTAACCATCAACTGACGTTGAGTGGTGAAGGTGGTAGCTGACATAAAAATAATTAAGACAATTGCAATTGCTTTTGTGGTGAAATCACTTGATCCTAAAAATGTGCCAGATAGTGGCGCGCCAAAAAATGTTGCCTCTCTAGCAGAGATTAAGTACTCACCCTTTAATAAACCGCGAGGTTGGTTTTGGCTAATACTGTTTAACACCCAAAAAAGTGCGAAAAATATTGGGGCTTGGGCCAGGATTGGAAAACAGGAGGCGAGTGGATTTGTCTTGTGCTCCTTATAAAGCTTCATCATCTCTTCAGATTGTTTTTGTCGATCATCTTTATACTTCTTTTGAATCGCCTTCATATGTGGTTGTAAGGCGGTTAGGGCGCGTTGAGATTTAATCTGTTTAACAAATAATGGAATCAAAATAATTCGAATTAAAATAACCAGGGCGATAATGCCTACTACCCATTGCAAATCGGG
Source organism: uncultured Candidatus Nanopelagicus sp. (assembly GCA_964506125.1). Lineage (GTDB taxonomy): Bacteria > Actinomycetota > Actinomycetes > Nanopelagicales > Nanopelagicaceae > Nanopelagicus. The sequence continues at coordinate 748 of CAZDKV010000117.1, read as the reverse complement.
GTTATTGGTAAAGGAGAGAAGATCATGGAAGGTGACTAGCACCCAAGAAACTGCCGTATATAAGCCATTTAGTATTGCATCCATTAACTCATCTGCCTCTCTCGTATCACTAAGGCTGCATTTTTAGAGGGGTAATCCACGCCGCCATGTGAAAATGGGTTACACCTTATAAATCTATAGAGACCCATAAATAATCCTTTAATACCAAACTCAGTTATTGCTAACTCGGTATAGGTGGAACAGGATGGGTAATACTTACAACGGGGTGCAAACAAAGGTGAGATATATTTTTGGTATGCCTTAATTGGTAAGGTTAAAACAAATCTCATTTATCAGCCCTGTTGTTTTGGGTTGAAAACTTTAATAAGGTTTTTTCAATTAACTGCGAAACCTCATTTGTGTAATCATTTTGAACTTTTAACACCCTAACTACAATCATTAAACCATTTGGAAGTGATGGAATGTGGGCAGCAAAGTTGTGACGAAGTTTTCTAGTAACAAGGTGGCGGGTAACTGAGCCACCAACAGATCGATTAACTATAAAACCAATCTTGGGTTGATCAGCTTTTGAAAGATTTGCATACAAAACTAAGTTTGGGGTAGAAAAACGAGCACCTGTTTTAGTAATGAGATTAAAATCAGATCCAGCCCGTAGCCGGTTTGGTTTAGGTAACACGGATTAAGGTGGTTAACTTAGGCAGAGATTTTGGCTCGGCCTTTTGCGCGGCGAGCTGATAAAACACCTCGT
>CAZDKV010000116.1:0-1379 GCA_964506125.1 uncultured Candidatus Nanopelagicus sp. | reverse complement strand
CAGTTGCAGCGTGAAGTACTCGTGAGGTGTCGGTAAGCATGGTGAAAGGTTACTCTTAATCACTGAGATGGCCAGTCTTTGCGACAACATTAACCACGGACTGCGGTATTGCACTCTTACGGACCAATCGCTATGCTGACAATAAGCTAAGCCGATTTGGATTAAGAAATGAGATCACCTCGACTTGTAACGGTGCCACTAGTCCTACTTGGACTTTCATTCGCATCTACTCCTGCGCAAGCAAGTCTTCCAGGTATCGAGGATTATACTAACGAGCGAATTGTTCCTCTTCTCATATCTCCGACTTCGGCAAAAGCAGATGGTTCTGGATTTCTCTACTCATCAAGAATTGTTTTCACATCTGCACACACTGCAGTGACCTTTAATTCAAAGGGCGAGCTGGTCGATTTTCGTGAGCAGCTTTCGGTTGGGAAGCCTAACTCAAATGTAAAAACATCTGGACCTGGTGTCCGAGTCATTAAACGATTTGCGTCCCCTGGCTATACCGCCAATAAGGAAGGCGATACAAATGATTTTGCTATCCTGGTTTTAGAGCGTGATTTAATGAAGGTCGAGCCCGCACAACTCATGACTCCAGAGATAGAGAAAGATCTTGTGGAAAAACGAGCGACAGTCAAAATGCACGGTTATGGGCTTCATGTAGATCTTTGCGGAGCTAATGAGAATCCACCTTGTAGAGGAAAACCATTCGATTCATCTCTGGTTCCTCGCTCGACAGAGGCAACGCTACGTCCCGCTGGCGATTTTGCTCAATTAATACCCAACCCAATTCAACCGCGCTTTGCCAATGAACTACTTTTCTTCAGTCCTGAAAAAACTGGAATGTGTGCAGGTGATTCAGGTGGCTCACTAACAACGACTTACAACGGCAAGTTGATTTATCTCTCCAATATCGGCACAGGTGCGAATACCTATGGTTGTGGATTAGGCGGAGGATATGATGGAAAGGGTGGCTTTCAACACTCACCTCAAATCTATAAACAGTCTGAATTGATAAAAGAGGCAGAAAAATTCGTTGCAGAACAAATAGCTGTCGAGAACGCGGAAGGCAAAACAAAGGTAGAGACAGCAAAAAAGAAGTTAACTATCACTTGCGTCAAAGGAAAAACGATAAAGAAAGTCACTGCAGTAAATCCAAAGTGCCCAGTGGGATATAAGAAGAAATAACTGTTGGTTATCTTTTCATCACGGTCGGTAGTAAATCTGCAATAGAAAACTTCAATACAAGTCGAATTGCGCATACATCCAGGCTAATCTCAGCTAAAACATTGGTTTAGTGACGCTAGAGAGAGATCTTCTGCTCACTCCCCTTTTACATTCCGCTGTCTAGTACATCATTAAGTATTGAGTCTGCGTGG
>CAZDKV010000115.1:0-1379 GCA_964506125.1 uncultured Candidatus Nanopelagicus sp. | reverse complement strand
ACCACACCCTTTGGATCACAATTTAATAGATCAGCAACTGCATTTCGATAACCAATTACACAATCCTCTGCATTTTGCTCAGAGATAGTGGTAGTTCCCCGGTTTGATAATGGCTGCACAATCGCCTTTGCAATCGCATCTCCAACAAGCTGTGGCGTTTGGGTGCCACCTGGGCCATCAAAGTAGGCGATTCCTGAGTTTAAGGATGGAAAATCTTTGCGAACTTGATCTACCTGATAGGACATTGTTTAACCCTATCCCAACAATTGTGATCAAACCAGTAGTAAAGATAAGAAAGGTAGTATTTAGCCAAGATGAAAAATCATGGCTCACTAGCCCTTGTTGGCTCTGGTGAGTATCTGCCACAGATGAGGGAGTTTGAACAATCCTTAATCAATGATGGCTTGGCAAATAATAAAAAACCAATTTATGTGCAGATTCCAACCGCTGCAGCCAAAGAGAGTGAAAACCGAATTAATTACTGGAGATCACTTGGGCAGGCGGCTGCAAAATCCCTTGGTGTAACCCAAGATTTTTTACCAATCTTTACCAGAGATGATGCTAATAACCTTCAGTTACTAAAAAATGTTGATGATGCAGCGTTGATTTATCTATCTGGTGGTGATCCGCATTACTTGGCGCAAACTTTACGGGATACCTTGTTGTGGGATTTGATATTAAAAAATTGGCAATCAGGTGGCTCACTTGCTGGCTGCAGCGCAGGAGCGATGGCATTTAGCGGGTATGTGCCTCACTTTAGATTAAGCAGGGCACAGCCAACCCAAGGCTTTGGTTTATTAAAAGAGGTAAGAGTAATTCCACACTTTGATAAGTTTTTTAAATGGATTCCAGATTCTGCTGCCAAGCATCTACTTGATCTGCCGGGGGATTCAACCTTGATTGGAATTGATGAGGATACCGCTGTAGTAAAAAGAGCTAATCAAGATTGGCAGGTGTGGGGCAAAGGTAAGTTACATCTTTTAAAGGGACAAAGACCTGGGCAATTTGCTGCAGGTGAGTTTGTAAATCTAGGTGGCGACATCCTCTGAAACCTCAGTGACAGCTGCTGCCACCACCCCTAATTTTTTATCCTCCACACTTAATCGATAGGTCATTCGAAAATCATCATTTAAGCCGACGACCGTAATTTTCTGCACCAATCGCTCATTTTCAATCTCACAACTATCAAAGGTGTAACCCTTATTGGTAATTAACAAAACATACTGCTCAGAGATAATCTGGGTAAACCGTTCTAAACTCACCACCTCTTGAAATGATTTTGCCGCAAAGCTATAAGCCTTTTGATAATTTTGATCTGCAATTGCATCAATTTGGCCAGAGATATGATCTTTAATTAATAATTGTTGCGATTGGGAGCA
>CAZDKV010000114.1:0-1386 GCA_964506125.1 uncultured Candidatus Nanopelagicus sp. | reverse complement strand
CTCCAACTCCAACTCCAACTCCAACTCCAACTCCAACTCCAACTCCAACTCCAACTACCTCATCAACAATCTCTGGAATTACAATTAATGTAGTCACACTTACTTCTAGCGAATGGCGTATGGAAGTTTGTATGAATGCAGCTAGTTCAACAATTAGATTTGAAGGATCTGCCCCAATTCGGCAGTTGACCCTAAATGATTTTTCTGGAGTGAGGAATTCTGGGTCACTTCCACTGAGTATAAATTATTCGTACAACAGTTGCTCTTCTGGGGGAACAGTATCTAGTTGGGCTGGCAGAGCGTCTGAAGGTTATGCACCTGGGCAAACAGTCACCTTAAACGCAACTTTTTCTTACCTAGGCTCCAATTTTTCTGCAACCAAAACTGTAACTATCCCCTCTGCAAGTTCAACGCCAACGCCAACGCCAACGCCAACTCCAACGCCAACTCAAACGCCAACTCCAACCCCAACGCCAACTTCAACACAATCCCAAAATCAAAATGGATTGGGTGGCTATGCAGTAGTTCATCCAAATGGTCGAGTTTGTGGCGTTATTGTGGCAACTAGCTCTGACCCATTTGGTAATGGCGGAGTTATGCCGATCGAATATATGGGTTGCCCAGTTGGAAGTCGAATCGTATTTCAGACCAACCCGTCTCCAACGGGCAATGTTGCTGGCTGGCATGGAGAAAACGTCACTTACAATGGCAGTGAATTTGTTATTAAGAATTCCAATTCAGATTCAGCAACTATACAGACAGTGATTCAAGGCGGAGTTGCCACAGATTCAAATGGTCGAGTTTGGGACACTGGTTCTGGTGTCACAATTAAGTCTGGAACGAGTCCTATTACTGATACATCAACCGTTATCACAGACACATCTACAGTAACTACCGATAGCAAAACTGTTACGACTAATTCGCAGCCAGATGGATCAAATATTCCCACCCCAATTTCTGTGAAGCTATCAATTCCAGACTCTTCAACAGTGGTACAAATTGTAAATTCGCTAACCTCTCGAGAAGTTGAAGCGCAATTGGTTGCAAAAACCTTGAACAAGAGCCTAGCGCTGATTCAGATCAATACGGAGTTTGCTAATTCGTTATTGCAGATTTCGGCAACCAAGAAGGGATCAAAACCTATCTCGTTATCAATTCAAACAAACAGTAAAGGTGATGCCAGAGTGAGTCTTAAAACCAATTTGGCTGGATATTCCGTAACCCTCAATGCTGGCGCTGTGAAACTTGATACGGACAGAGTCTAGATAACACATTTTTAGGTAACTTTTGCTTTTTTGGGTGTATGAGCCAAATCAATGCTCTGCAATAGGTAGGCTTTGCCTATGTTAAAGATGTCCACCTTATTGTTGCGCACATTGCGTGATG
>CAZDKV010000113.1:0-1427 GCA_964506125.1 uncultured Candidatus Nanopelagicus sp. | reverse complement strand
AATGTTATCAATCAACCAGTTTTATCTTTGAATGCTTCTTGGCAAGCTATTGGCACCAAGACAGTTAAAGATGCTTTTATAGCAATGCTAGGTGGCGACGGCGGAAAAAATGCTCCTGCTGTCGCGATTGATATGGAATTTGAAATAGATTCTGACGGCAGTGTTGATTGGAACAGCCCAACCAATACAAATCCAGTAACTTGGGATATTTGGAAAACACTTCCTATCCGTGAATATGACCTTGCTATTCATACTGGTAACATGACACTTCGTGTACCAAGAGTAATAATTCAGCCAAACTATGGTAAAATGCCAATGGTTCAGCCCCGCCCTACTAAGGAAAGTATTCGCAAGCGTGACGGTGGAGTGTGCCAATACACTGGTAAACCACTTTCTTGGAAAGAAGGCAATGTAGATCATGTTATTCCACGTTCACAAGGTGGTAAAAATACTTTTGAGAATATGGTATGGTGCCACAGAGATATCAACAGTAAGAAGGCGGATAAAACACCAGAACAAGCTGGACTTAAGCTTATTCTTAAACCTTATGCTCCAAAAAGTATTCCTGTTAGTGCAACAATAAACATTGCACATCATCCAAGTTGGATTCATTTCTTGGATAATGTCTCCGAAGTAAGAGGGTTTCAAATAGCATCTTGACAACAGAGTTGCCCCGAAGTATAGTGGGCCATATTTTATGGAATTCACATATCTATTAATTTTTTCTTTGTATGCAATTTGTGGTTACTTGCTGCACAAGCAGGTAAAAATATTGCGTATGTTGAAAGAACAAGATATTACACATAAGAAATCCTTGGCAGAAGCAGGAAGTGCCATAACAGAAACACTAAAAGTTGCATTTGATAATTTGAAGAAAAATTCAAATGATCATAACAAATTTAATACTAAAATCGTGGAACACAATTCTAGAATACACAGAGTAGAACAACATATAAGCAGAACTGCCAAAAATGTTGATAATAAAAAAGTTAAAGCCGATGATGAAGTCGCCTTCACACGCAGAAAAATAAAAGATGGAGATGAAAATGAAAACGAATAATGATGGTCCAAAAATGATGGAATTTGGAAAATTGGATATTGGTGGAAAATTTTATCTTTCCAACCCGTCCAACTTAACCGAGAATGCCGCTTACACAAAAATGGCTACCCAAAAAGGAATTGATGGAAAATGGTCAAATGCCAAAAATGCACTTGGTCTTGTAACCTTCGTTCAATATGATAAGCGCATTTGGAAAAAATGAAGAAAAAAGTAAAAGAAACAAAACCCAAAGTAAGATCATTGTTTGATCATGTGAATGAAATACGTTTGGGAAAAAATCCTAAGTACTTTGAAACTCTTTCTGATGAAGATAAGAAGACTTGGTCGAATTATATGGTATGCAGAGTTCTGAGCATGCAAACCGATC
>CAZDKV010000112.1:0-1429 GCA_964506125.1 uncultured Candidatus Nanopelagicus sp. | reverse complement strand
GATGCGGCATTGTCTGAGAAGAGTGATCCACTACTTGGTCTAAAGGAGAACGTAATCATCGGTAAGTTGATCCCAGCTGGAACTGGACTTGCTCGTTATCGCAATGTTCGAGTTGAGCCAACTGAGGAAGCAAAGGCTGCAGTTTATGCTGCATACGATGAATTCGAATTCACTCCATTTGAATCACAAGGTTCAGGTGAAGCAGTTCGCTTAGATGAGTTCGAGGTTCGTTAAATAAATTAGTTACGAAAGTGGCCGGCGCTAAATAATTGCGTCGGCCACTTCGCATTTAACCTTACTGCTGGCAACTGTGGGAACTTGATCTGGTGTTATGTTTGTTTGACCTGAGTAAATTGTTGATGGTCTTGGTGAGAAACTTAATCCTTCCGTTTTCCAAGAGATGATTTCTTGCCCCGCCTTATCAAATGCGGTTAAATCACATCGGTAGCTTTGATTTGCCTTGATTCCTACAATATTAAATTGAGATAGAACGTAAAAGCCAGTCTCTGGATCTTGAAAGGTAGAAGTTTTTACAACCTTAACTTGTGCTGGTGCGTACTTAGGCACCTTGTTGATATATGAAGAGCTGTCATAAATTAGCTTGAAAATATTAGAGATATTTCCACAATCTGGTTCATTGGGGTAAACACAATCTTGCACACCATTTACACTAAAAACATTGGCCTGATCACTCCATTGCATAACACCCCAATCTGGCGCCTCATTTGGATTAGCAATTACATCCCAAACACTCTTTTGCCAAAGATAAAAGAGCACAGCATCTACTGGTTGCCCCTTTGTTGGGGTATAAACAATTTTTGCTGCAGCTATCGGCTTAAATCCACCTGGTCCAAAGGTATAGCCAAGCTGCTCCTCACCAACTGCTTGTAACTTTAGTTGTGGAAAAAGATAAAGCGGCAGCTTCATATCAAATGGAATAACTCCTAAACCTTGGTTATAAAGTATCTTTTCGCAATCTTCTACTGGTTTATAGATATATCCCTCACCAGATAGCTCATCTGCTGATTTACTTAAGGTGATTTGCCGCTTTGATTCAACCCCCTCTGACTGAAAGGTGAAATCTATAGTCAATGCATCTTCAACTAGCTTTGCTGTAAAAACACCGTGGGAGCTATCTTTTTGATAGTTTTGAAAAATTAATTTACCTGTCAATTGATCAGCCTTTGGATCATCAATTTGCAGTAATGAGCTTGAGTCACCAACCGTTGCTAAGTAGCAGCTTTGTAATCTGGAAGTACTAGGAAAAAATTGGGGCTGGAACAAACCAAATAAAAAAGCAACAAGTAAAATTCCAATAGGAATCATGATATTTCGACGTGCCACTTTTAGCCTTTCAAAAATACCGTAAGAGCGCCAGCAACAAAGTGACAGATAAAGGCGGCGGCCGTCATTGCGTGAAATAACTCAT
>CAZDKV010000111.1:0-1430 GCA_964506125.1 uncultured Candidatus Nanopelagicus sp. | reverse complement strand
GCACCTGCCATCTCAACTCCGGTAGGTCCACCACCAATTACCGTTACAAAAAACTTTGTATCATCTTCAAAGCGACAAAGATCCTCAAACCGTCTCATAATCTCAGCTCTAATAGTTAGCGCCTCTGAGACTGATTTCATTCCGAGTGAATACTCTTTAACTCCAGCAATTCCAAAATCAGCGGTGACTGAGCCAAGGGCAACAATTAAGTGATCAAACTTTAAAATCTCACTGCTATCTAACTTCACCTCTTTGTTTCGGTGATCGATGCTAATTGGTGAGGCCATTCGAAACTTAACTGAGGTTTTTCTTAAAGCTCCTCTAATTGGATATGCCACATGATCTGCTGCCAACCCTGCCGTTGATACCTGATACAACAGGGGCAGGAAGGTTTGATAGTTATGACGGTCAACCACTGTGACATCGGCTGCTTTATAGAGGGCGCGGGCTGCTGCTAAGCCGCCAAAACCGCCACCTAAAATAACTATCTTTGGTCTATTCATCCAATTAAGTCTACTGTTTTCACCATGGATAGTGCGCGAAAGATTCTAGTAACTGGAGCCTCAGGCTATGTTGGCGGCCGGCTAGTTACCGCTTTGTTAGAAGATGGCGCAAAGATTCGAGTCTTTGTTCGAGATAAAAACAAAGCTCAAAGCCACACCTGGGCATCCCAGGTTGAAATTGCAGTTGGAAATGCTTCAGATTATCAATCAACAGTTGCAGCATTAACTGGAGTTCACACCGCTTTTTATCTCCTTCACTCAATCAACCTTGGTCCAAACTTTGACAAGATTGAATCTGAGATGGCGAAAAACTTTGCAAAGGCTGCGCAAGAGTGTGGTGTGAAGCAAATTATTTACTTAGGCGGAATTAATAATGATGCTAAAACATCAAAACACTTATCCTCTAGAGCAAATACTGGTAAGAGTTTGGCAACCTCATCAGTTGCAGTAATGGAGCTTCGTGCTGGAATCATCATTGGCTCTGGCTCTGCCTCATTTGAAATGCTTCGTCACTTAACTCATCGCTTGCCGGTAATGACCACCCCAAAGTGGGTAATGAATAAGACCCACCCAATTGCAATCCGAGATGTGCTTTGGTATTTGCGAAAAGCTGCCATGTTAGAAAAACCAGTCTCTGGTGTATTTGATATTGGTGGACCTGAGGTTTTGTCATACGCCGATATGATGCAAAAGTTTGCCAAATTATCTGGCTTAAGAAGAAGGTTAATTATTAAGGTGCCAGTGTTAACACCAAAACTTTCCTCACTTTGGATTGGCTTTGTTACCCCCGTGCCAACCTCACTCGCTAGGCCATTAGTCGGTTCCTTAATTAGTGAGGTGGTTGCAGATCCTGCCAAATCAATCGATAAATTAATTCCAAAACCTAAGGAGGGATTAATTGATGTGGAGGGTGCTATCTCATTAGCG
>CAZDKV010000110.1:0-1433 GCA_964506125.1 uncultured Candidatus Nanopelagicus sp. | reverse complement strand
GTCTCTAAACGATCTTGGGCCATTTGATCTCCATCCGGCTGGCTGTCGGCGGCTTACTAGTTGCTTAAGTGTAGGGCCAAGACATATCTATCTAGCCAAAGGCATGGTTTATGAGCCAATCTAGGCTTGCGGGAAATGATATTGATAATCATTCTCATTTATGATATTTTTAGTTTTATGAACATTGCAATCGCTTTAGCCGCAGCCACCGCAGTAGCAACTGCCCTTGGCGGGGTAATCGCACTTCGAGCTCGTGATCGTCTACACCTAGTTTTAGGTTTAGCCGCAGGTTTACTACTTGGCCTAGTTGCCTTTGATCTTCTTCCGGAAGTTTTTGAAATGTCCACCACCACCTTCTTAGGTGCACCCAGTGTTTCAGTGGCATTAATTGGTGGATTTTTACTACTTCATCTTTATGAGAAATTTTTTGGCTCCCATGAACCAGCTGAATCAGATTATGGTCATGAGCATAAGCACACAGCAAATGTCACCGGCAGTGTGGGGGCATTGGCGATGGGCTTACATGTATTTCTAGATGGCCTGGCCTTAGGTGTGGCATTTTCAATTGATGAAAAGTTGGGAATTGCCGTATTTGTAGCTTTACTTGTTCACGCATTTAGCGATGGTCTAAATACCGTAGCAATGTTGGTCAAAACTAATAAGTGGACAAAAAAAGGTGTTTGGCTACTAGGAGTAGATTCAATTGCCAGAATTAGTGGTGCTGCGATCGGATCTAGTTTGGCATTATCTGAAAACATTACCGCTTTATACCTTGCAGCATTCTCTGGAATTGTAATTTACATAGCAACAAGTCACATCCTGCCAGAGGCTCATGCCAGACACTCATCACGTTGGACATTAGCTGCAACCCTAGGTGGAGTAGCAATAATGTGGGCATTAGTTAGTCAGTTAGAAGCAGTACATGTTCATAGCCATGATGATGCCGCTCACTCAGAAATACACCAGGAAGAGGGTGTGCATGAGGATAAAGATCATGCGGAAGAGGGGCATCATCACGAAGATGAAGATCATGATCATGCCGAGGAGGGCAAGTAAGTGGTACAAGATCAAGCCCTAATGAATAAATCTGAGGTTAAGGTAATTGGAGCGCTTAAGCGGGCAGGAAAATTTGCCAGCGCACAGGCGGTCTATCAATTACTACGAAAAGATGGTGAATCAACTGGCCTAGCAACGGTTTATCGAACACTGCAAAAAGCTGCTGCTCGAAACACTGTTGATGTATTGCGCAAAGATGATGGTGAGGCGCTTTATCGTTTGTGTGAAACTGGACATCACCATCATTTAGTTTGCACAAGTTGCGGTAAAACTATTGAGGTGGAGGGCAGCTCAGTTGAAAGATGGGCCAACACCGTTGCAAAAAACAATGGTTTTAGAAAGGTTTCGCATGTAGTTGAGCTATTTGGCTTATGCGC
>CAZDKV010000109.1:0-1438 GCA_964506125.1 uncultured Candidatus Nanopelagicus sp. | reverse complement strand
GAAATGCCTCGCGCATGGGATAAAGATACTAGTTATATATCTTTTATTCACCTTGTTGGGTAAATACAGCGTTAACAGAGGGCAAACTGAGCATCACCTTTGAAATCTATTTAAAGATATCAGCTAATCCCCATACCATTGGCTTATGGCCTGGCTTAAGAAAAATCCAGATGATGATTTAAGTAGTAATGAGATTCCTACCTCCCTTGTTTTAACTTTAAACTCATTAGATCGAGAGTCAATAATTGTTGATACAGCTGGCAATGTTGTTTTTGCTACTGAAAAAATTAATTTACTTAATTTAGTTAAAGATGGCAGATTGTCTAGCCAGGAGTTACTTGCAGTAGTGCGGGTTGTAAGGAGAACTGGTACCTCACGAGAAGGCTCATTTGAGGTAGCAAGAGGTCCAATTGGTGAGGCAAAACGAGAGCTTCAGATTACGGCCACACTGATTTCAGATGATGGTTTAGTTTTGGTAATTATTGATGATGAGGGTGAAAAACAAAGAGTTGATGCGGTAAGGCGAGATTTTATTACAAATATCTCACATGAGTTAAAGACTCCAATACAGGCGTTATCCCTTAATGCTGATGCCATTCTTGAGGTTAAAGATGAGCCAGAAAAAGTAGTCACATTTGCTAACAAGATAAAGTTACAAACTAATCGATTAAATGATTTGGTGAGAGAGATCATCAATCTCTCCAAATTACAAGATTCAGATCCAATGGAGACCGCCCAAGAGGTAGAAATAAGTGATGTGATTAAAGAGGCGATTGATCAATGTGAGTCACCTGCGCAGGTGAGAAAAATTACCATTAACACCGATGAGGTTGAAGAGTGCACTGTTTTTGGTAAACGTGAGCAGTTAGTGATGGCAGTTCATAACCTTGTTGAGAACGCAATTAACTACAGTCCTGAGGGCACAGCAGTTACCGTAAGTACTAAGAAAAATGAAAACATCATTGAGATTTTAGTTAAGGATCAGGGGTTAGGAATTTCGGAGGAAAACATCGAAAGAATATTTGAAAGATTTTATCGAGTAGATCCAGCCCGTTCTAGAGCAACTGGTGGTACCGGCCTTGGTCTATCAATAGTTAAACATGTTGTTGGCAACCATGGTGGTGAGGTTAAAGTATGGAGCGCGCTCGGTGTTGGCAGCACCTTTGCGATTAGGCTTCCAATTGCAGTAACAAAGGATCTTAAGTGACCAAGATATTAATTGTTGAAGATGAGGACTCTGTTCTAGATCCTCTTGAGCTTTTGCTTAGTAAAGAGGGTTTTTCGATAGAGACCGCTAGAAATGGCCGAGAGGGATTAGATAAGTTTTCAAAGGTTTCACCTGATTTAGTGCTGTTAGACATTATGTTGCCAGAGGTTTCAGGAACTGAGGTTTGCCGGCAGATTAGAGCAAAATCTAATGTGCCAATAATTATGTTAA
>CAZDKV010000108.1:0-1439 GCA_964506125.1 uncultured Candidatus Nanopelagicus sp. | reverse complement strand
CATCAATTTGGCCAGAGATATGATCTTTAATTAATAATTGTTGCGATTGGGAGCATTGACCATCTAGTAATTGAGCAAGGGGAGTGGGGTTACCACAGGAGGAGAGCAGTAATGCAGCAATTACTAAAAGATAGCCCTTCATTAGGCTCCTTAATTTAAAAATAATTTACTTTACTTGGCTAAGGATATGAGAAGAAGTTGGCCAGAGTCAGTAGTTGCCACCGCCACGCCATTAGGTAAAACCTCTAGATCTCTAATTCGCTCTCCCACATCAACAATCTCCTGCTCAACTACTGCAAGTGATTGATCTAATTTGAGAAATACCAAAGATTGCTCACGTAAGGTGCCAAGTAACAATTGATTACTCCACTGCCCCCAACCATCCTTTGGTAGTTGCACCAACTCAGTTGGGGCAATTGATGGCACCCAGTAGGTAAGTGGTTCAACATAGCCAGCATGTGTGCCAGTTTTACTTGGTCGAACATAATCTCCTGCGCCATAAGGTTCGCCATAGGTAACAAATGGCCAGCCATAATCAGCACCTTGCTTAATTAAATTAATCTCATCCCCACCACGTGGTCCATGCTCAGCAGCTAGTAGATCTTTGTTATTAAATAAGACAATTCCTTGTGCGTTGCGGTGTCCCTGCGAAATCTTTACCGCACCCTTTGCAGATAGTTTAAAGATGGAACCAAGATCTCCTCGTTTTTTGCGATCTGAAATTTGAGGATATCCAAGATCTCCAATAGTTACATAGGCAGAGGTTTGATCAATTACCGCAAATCTGCCTGAGGTATGTTGCACCGCCGAGATTGGCACACATGGTTTGGTAATTAACCAATTACCACCTCGCTTAACCTTTTGAGTAACTCTATTTAAATCTAACTGCTCAACTACCACCTCAACACAGTTTCGCTCACTGCCAAGCCGTGGATAGGAGACTAGGAACTTAACTGCAGTACTGCTTTGAGATAAGACCCCAATATCATTGATTGCAAATCTAGAGTCATTTGTTCGCCTGTTTGATGGTATTAAGGTTGCAATCTTTTTTAAACTTTTGCTGGCAATATTGTAGGTAAATACCTCACCACCACTTTTGCCACCACCTAGTAACAAACTGCCATCTTGCAGCACAGCAAGGGCTGCTCCACGTTGATTGCCACCCTTAGTAGATGAGGTGGAGATATCAATTGATTGAATATCAAGATTTACTGCCGGATTTGCCGAAGCGGTTGGAATAAGTACAAATGTAAGTAGCAGTATCAAAAGCTTGGTAATCATCTAGCAAGTCTATTACTAGATGATTACCGCAAAGCTTGAGAGTAAATACTCTCAGTAGATCTTAAGCAGGTGGTATCAGGGTATTGGCAAAGATCTGCCAAGCAAGAGCAGATTTTGCTACCAAGGATAAGGTTATGTAGGTAGCCTCACCACGAAGG
>CAZDKV010000107.1:0-1445 GCA_964506125.1 uncultured Candidatus Nanopelagicus sp. | reverse complement strand
CCGTCTCCAAAGCGGCCGGTTGGGGGTTCGAGTCCCTCCTGCCCTGCAAGAAGTTAGGAAAGAAGTTTTAAAAGTTAACGAGTAGAGGAAATAGGTAGATGAGCGAAGAGATTGTCTCAACCGAAGAGCCGAAGAGCATCTTTGGTCGCATTGGCCTGTTCTATCGCCAAGTCATCTCGGAGTTAAGCAAAGTTGTTTGGCCAACTCGAAATCAGTTAACTACCTACACAGCTGTGGTCCTGGTATTCGTGGGGTTTGTTATTTTAGTAGTTTCAATCTTTGATTTAATTTTAACCAGAGTAACTTTTTGGATTTTTGGCTAAGGCGAAAAGGAAAATATGATGTCAATTGATACGCCAGCTAATCCACCAGTGGATGCATTCGAAGCAGCCCTGGCTGTAACTGAAACAGCTCCAATCGTTGAAGAGGTAATTGCGCCGGTTATTGAGGATGTCGTTGAAGAGGTAGCACCGGAAGAAAATGATGAAAATGCTGAGTTTCGCGCCGCCCTACGAAATGCACCAGGTGAGTGGTTTGTTGTTCACTCCTACGCAGGGTATGAGAAGAAGGTAAAGGGAAATTTAGTAAACCGTATTCAATCTTTAAATATGGAGGATTTCATATTCCAGATTGAGGTTCCTGAGGAAGAGGTACGTGAGCTTAAGAATGGCGCCATTAAGGTTGTGAAGCGCAATGTTTTCCCAGGTTATGTTTTAGTTCGCATGGAGTTAACTGATGAATCCTGGTCATGTGTTAGAAACACACCAGGAGTAACTGGTTTTGTTGGCAATGCCCACCATCCATCACCACTTACCTTGGCTGAGGTTGAAAACATTCTTGCCCCACGCCCACTGAAGAAGGATGGCAAGATTGCGATGAAGGATGTTGATTACTCAATTGGTGAATCCATCACCGTTATGGATGGTCCATTTGCAACCCTGCCAGCCACAATTTCAGAGATCATGCCTGAGCAGGCAAAATTAAAGGTATTAGTTTCTATTTTCGGCCGCGAAACTCCAGTAGAGCTTTCATTCCATCAAGTTCAGAAGATTTAACTAAAAAAGAAAAGGAAAAAACATGGCGCCAAAGAAGAAGGTAACCGCACTGATTAAGTTGCAGATTCAGGCCGGAGCTGCAACACCTGCACCACCAGTTGGTCCTGCTTTGGGTCAACATGGTGTGAACATCATGGACTTTGTTAAGGCATACAACGCTGCTACTGAGAGTCAAAAGGGAAACATCATTCCAGTAGAGATCACAGTCTTTGAAGATCGCTCATTTACATTTATTACTAAAACTCCACCAGCATCACGTTTGATATTAAAGGCTGCTGGAATTGAAAAGGGATCTTCTATCCCACACAAAGACAAGGTTGCAAATCTAACTAAGGCACAGGTTGAAGATATCGCCAAGCAAAAGATGGTGGATCTAAATGCTAATGACTT
>CAZDKV010000106.1:0-1452 GCA_964506125.1 uncultured Candidatus Nanopelagicus sp. | reverse complement strand
TACTTTGCTAAAACCGTTTCTCATAACCCTCCAAAAATGAATGCTCAAACCTTAAAATGAAATCCTGTAAATTACCTTAAAGATTTCTGATCGTTACCTAAGTCTTCAAAGCTCATATTTCTCACCTGTTCATTTAAAAATGAGAGGGTGATGGCGACTACGGTGACACAGGCCAGGATATACAAGAAGTTTTCTATTCCAAACAATGCTGACAAGGGAGCTGCGATCGCCAACCCGATTGGCCTAAACATCATAGATCCCATGGCATCAAAGGATGCCACCCTAGATAACGCCTCACGTGGCACCTTCTTTTGCATTGCGGTATTCCAAAATGTTCCCCATAGATCAAGGGTTATGCCAAACAAAAATGCGGCAAATGCGATTACAAGAAGTGATTGTGGCCTTGCCATCGTAAAGATATAAAATGTAAGGGTAAAGGAGCAGAGTTGCAAAAAGCGAAGCGGATACCTTGGCTTTATCTTTAAGGCAATTATCGAGCCAACAATTAATCCAACTGATTCAGCTGTTATCACCAATGACCAGGATTTAGCACCGTTGAAATGTTCGAGAGCAATTAGTGGCCCTAATACATTTTCTGCTGCAGCCCAACACATAACTAAAAATGACCATGATAAAACCAAGACCACAATCCATTTAAAGGAGATAAATACCTGCCAGCCATGGCGAAGATCAGCTAAGACTGTGTTTTCACTATGCACTGCCCTCGGTGTTAAGTGCCTAAAGCTATAAATCATTACACCTGAGATCATAAATGAGGCTGCATCAATTGCTAAGGTAGCTGCTGCGCCATATTGATCTATCAATATTCCAGCACACGCTGCGCCAATTATTAAACCACTATTGGTTAGTAATTGATTAAGCGCATTACCTTTTTGTAATCCCTCACTTGGCACAACTGCTGGAATGATTCCAGAAAATGCTGGCCAAAAAACCCCCCAAAACACACCATACGCGCCATTCACAAGTAGTAGCACTGCAACTGGTACATCACCTATTGCAAAGTACCAAGCTTGAATTAGTAATACAGAACCTGCTAAAAAGTCAGTGAGCCCAACCATTCTCGCCCGGCCATACTTATCAGCAATCACACCTCCAAAAGGTGCAACAAGTAAAAAGATTGCTGTGGTTGTTCCTAAAACTAAACCAAGTAGGTTAGCTGAACCATTGGGTAGAGCTAATATGCCAAAGGCTAAGGCGATTGGCCCCATGCCATTGCCAAAGTTTGAGATAAAACGAGCAACAAATAATCTTTTTACATATGGCCTAGCTAAAACCTGCCTGGTATCCAACTTACTTAATTACTTCACTAAAAGTAGTAATTGAATCTAAAAACTCCATATCAGGAGTTACCCCTATGCCATCTCCTGTTGGCACAGTTAAATAACCATCATCCATTACAAATGGTGTTGTTATATCTTGCTTAAAGTAGCG
>CAZDKV010000105.1:0-1476 GCA_964506125.1 uncultured Candidatus Nanopelagicus sp. | reverse complement strand
GAGAAGGTAAAAGATTTAGAGGGCAAAGGCTTCACCTTTGAAGCAGCAGATGCCTCCTTTGAGTTACTGCTTCGCACAGAAGTTTTAGGAAAGCGGCCAAGCTTTTTCACAATCCTAGATTGGCAAACCACAGTTCACCAGGATGATTCAGGAAAGGTAAGTAGTAAGGCAACGGTAAAGATAAATGCAAAGGGTGAGTCAATATCAGCATCAGGTGTTGGAAATGGTCCAGTTAATGCAATTGATAACGCACTTCGCAGCGGCTTAGAGAAGTTTTACCCAGAGTTATCAAAGCTTGAGTTGACTGATTACAAAGTTCGTATTTTGGAAGGTCGGCTTGGCACCGGTGCGATAACTAGAGTTTTGGTTGAGACCAGTGATGGCAATGGCGAGTGGAGCACAATTGGCGTGCATGAGAATGTGATTGCAGCCTCAGCGATGGCATTAGATGACGCAGTTACCTATGGCTTACTAAGGCAGGGGCGCAAACCCGAGTAATCTGCTATTCATGTCCGCCGCCCTGATCACCCAGTATGAGGAGCATTTGGCGCTGGTTAGAAATTTATCTGATAACTCAATTAAGGGTTATGTCACAGATCTAGAGTCATTTCTTAAACATATGGAAAAACTAGGAATTGTTGAGTTTAATCAATTAGAGATTGAACACATCAGATCATGGCTTGCCAATCTGCAAAGCACAGGTGTTGCAAGAGCTACTTTGACTAGGCGAATTGTTTCAATTAGAGCCTTCACAAATTGGGCAGCAGCTAATGGCTGGCTTACTTCAGATTTAGGAGCAAATCTGGCAATTCCAAAACCACAACGGGTATTGCCTGAGATTTTAAATGTTGATGAGGCGGCAACAGTTTTAAAAGCACTTGAGGTTAAATCGGTAGAGGAGCCGACAGCGATTAATTTACGAGATCTAGCATTGGTTGAAGTCCTATATGGATCTGGAATCCGAGTCTCAGAGCTGTGCGGGTTAAATTTAAGTGATGTTGATCGATCAAGAAATACCTTAAATGTTATCGGCAAAGGTAATAAACAACGGGTGGTGCCATTGGGTTTGCCAGCCATTAGTGCGCTTGATAATTACTTAAAAAATGGCAGAGGTGAGTTTGTAAATAATTCATCAGCTGATGCCCTGTTCTTAGGTTCTCGAGGTAAGCGAATTGATCAACGAACAGTTCGAGAGGTGGTATATGAGGCGATGAAGGCAGTTGGTGCCAAGATGGGACCACATGGACTTCGCCACTCAGCTGCAACTCATCTGTTAGAGGGTGGGGCGGATTTGCGAACTGTGCAAGAAATTCTTGGGCACTCCTCTTTATCGACCACTCAGATTTACACACATGTTTCTCCGGAACGGTTGCAAAAAGCTTATAAGCAAGCACACCCAAGGGCGTAGTTTGTGAAGATTGAATTACCCTCTGCCTTTATTGAATTAGATAACCGGATAAGGTCAGAAAAGTTTGT
>CAZDKV010000104.1:0-1494 GCA_964506125.1 uncultured Candidatus Nanopelagicus sp. | reverse complement strand
GTATTCGAGTTAACGCAGTTGCACCAGGTTGGATTGAGACCCCATTTACTGTTGCAGGTTTAAATCTAACTCCAGATCCAGTTGCTCATCGAAAAAAAGCTGAGCAGATGCATGCGCTAAATCGGTTAGGAACACCAGATGAGATAGCTAAGGTGATTTACTTTTTAGCAAGTGAGGAGTCATCATTTATGACTGGTGCGATCGTAACTGCAGATGGTGGTTATTTAATAAAGAATTAAAGATTAACTACTTTATAACTTTGATCGGAGTTTACGATTAAAGCGCTTGAGTTTTTAAGCTCCTGCCAATTATCTTGATTCCAGCCAGATGAGCCAACTACTACGCAGCCATTGATGGTGGTGTAGTTGATCTGGTAGTACTCCGGGGTGGATTTAAACCGCTCTGGTACTCGATCAAGGTTATATAGACAAAGGCAGATCAAGGTATCTTTATTTGAGATCATCATATTTAAGCTGGTGTAATCACAATTGTTTTTAATGTAGGAGATAGCTGATAAGACCCCATCAACAAAGCCAAGAGATTTGATCTGAGTAAGAAGGTATAAAAAGTAACGCTCTGAATCGGTGGTGCCAGCAGCTTGGGCTAGATACTCAGGAGCAATTAGTGAATCTAAGCAATCAAATGGGGTAATTGAGCCATTGTGCATAAAACTTATATCTTGATAGGTAAAGGGATGGGTATTGTTTTGATTAATCCCAAGTCCTGGAGTTGCCCAGCGAAGATGAAGCAGCGCAATAGCAGAATCACTTGCTGCTAACTCGGTTGCAAAGTGATCACTTGCCGTAGCAGCAACCGGCTCCTTATATAACTTAGCTTTACTAGATGATGAGGTGGCAATTCCCCAACCATCACAATGTTGATTTGCTAACTCAACAAAGCTTTGAAAATCATCCCCCAATAATTGATTAAAGGTGGTTGGTTTGGGGCTGTGATAGGCGAGCAATCTACACACGCTTTTTTTCTCCTCACCTAATTTACTTAAACTTTAAAATTATTTAATTAACTGAAACTACTGCAGCAGTTGCTACCCGGCGCAGGAAGGTATCAATTAACTCAGCAGCTCGCGCGTTACTTGCTGCCTCCTGCTCCTTAGTTTGGGCTCTAAGTTGATCTAAATCAACACCCTCACCAGTGATCTCAACACAACCACTTTGCCTGCTTAACCATGCCTCTAAAACCTCTGGATCGACCTCTGGATGAAATTGCAGGGCAAGTGTTCTTCCCATTACAAATGCTTGATTTGCTAGCTCACTCTTTGCAATCTCCGTTGCCCCCTTTGGGCTTTGCCATCTATCCCAGTGGTACTCAAACCAAGGACCTGTTGAGATTAAGGTTTTATCATTTGACTCTATCTCAAACCAACCAACCTCAGCCTTTGGTGCTTTAGCAACTGAGCCACCGAGTGCTCTTGCCATTAGTTGACCACCAAAGCAGATACCAAGAATTGGAATACCAGCGTTGTGGGCAGCTTTT
>CAZDKV010000103.1:0-1505 GCA_964506125.1 uncultured Candidatus Nanopelagicus sp. | reverse complement strand
GCTTCAAAGTAAGTTATTAACTAAAAAATCCCGCCAGTCAAATGGCGGGATTTTTTATTGCCCAAAAGTATTTTAAGAAAAGATAGGCTAAGGCCCATTATGAAAAGCGGCTTAGATCTATCCCATATTGACCAATCGGTTCGACCACAAGATGACCTATTTAGGTTTATGAATGGCAAGTGGCTTAAGGAATCCACCATCCCAGATGATCGGGCAAGTGATGGTGCTTTTTATTGGCTCTATGAGCAGGCCGAAAAACAGGTCAAACAAATCATCTTAGATCAGGCAGCTACTAAGGCGGCAGCTGGCAGTAATGCGCAAAAAATTGGCGATCTATACAACTCCTTTATGGATGAGGAGAAGATTGAAAAACTTGGCATCACACCAATTGCGAAAGATTTAGCAGCTGCTCACTCAATTACCTCACTAACTGATTTCCTTAAAACCTTAGGTGAGTTTGAATCCCGAGGATTATCAGGATTGTTTTACACATTTGTCTCCACCGACAATAAAGACTCCACTAAAAATATTGTCTACCTTGGCCAATCAGGAATCTCACTGCCTGATGAGGCCTACTACCGGGAGGATGAGTACCAAGGTATTCGGGATGCCTTCTTGCTCCATGTACAAAAGATGTTTGAGCTAGCCAACCTTGAAAATGCTGCAGCATCTGCCCAGCAGGTCTTAGAGATTGAAGGGTTAATCGCAGCCTGCCATTGGGATCAGGTCAAAGATCGAGATGCTGAGCTGACCTATAACAAGAAGAGCTTTGCGCAGTTGCGTCAGTTAGCTCCAGATTTTGATTGGCAACTTTGGATCTCCTCTTCAAAGACGCCAATGCAAGCTCTTGAGCAGGTTGTTGTTAGACAACCCTCCTACTTTGAAGGGTTATCAAAGTTGTTGGCAGCTTTTGATCTACCAAAGTGGCGAAGTTGGCTGATCTGGCATGTGCTCTCTGGAGCGAGTCCATATTTAAGCAGCCAATTTGTTAATGAAAACTTTGCCTTTTATGGCACCACCCTCTCTGGAACTCCAAAGTTAAAGGATCGATGGAAACGTGGGGTTGGCTTAGTTGAAGGCGCTCTAGGTGAGGCGGTTGGTCAGATCTACGTCCAGCGCCACTTTGGTGAAAATGCCAAAACCAAGATGGTGGAGTTGGTTAAAAATTTAATCACCGCCTATCGCATAAGTATTGAGGGGCTGAGCTGGATGAGCCAGGAAACAAAGGAGCGGGCCTTTGTTAAGTTAAATAAATTCACCCCAAAGATTGGCTATCCAGATAAGTGGCGAGATTACTCAAAGCTTTCAATCTCACCCGATGATTTGATTGGAAACTTAGCCCAGATTGCTAAGTTCTCCCAAGATTATGAGTACGCCAAGATTGGCAAACCAGTAGATAAGAGTGAGTGGTATATGACCCCACAAACTGTCAATGCCTACTACAACCCAGGGATGAATGAGATTGTATTTCCAGCTGCAATTTTGCAGCCACCATTTTTTGATGT
>CAZDKV010000102.1:0-1525 GCA_964506125.1 uncultured Candidatus Nanopelagicus sp. | reverse complement strand
GCACTGTACGCGCTATCCAAAATTATGTCTTCAGCAAGTCCTTGAATGTTTACGCCGTTACGAGCGACTTTGTTGACGGTCAACCCATTAGCCACCGTAACCCAAACTATGTTTCCAGCGGCGGGGGTAGCCGGAAGCGTAACCGTGGCAGAAGCGCCGCGAAGAATATAGTGATTTCCTGCCACTGCCGTAATAGCAGTAGACGAGGTTACGTTGACGGTCGGAAGACCGCCAGAAGCAGCAGTCGTTTGCGTTGTACCGTCAGGAAATCTAAATCCACCCGTACTAGATGAAATAGTACCGGATACATCTAATTTGTATCCCGGCGACGTAGTACCAATACCGACGTTGCCGCCAAGAGTATTAATTACAATGTCGCGAGCTAAATTAGCGTTGGTTCGTCCTTGTATATACAAAGGGAACGGAGAAGCATTTAGTAACCCTATTGCTAATTCAGATGCTTCATTTCTAAGAATTTGCCCAGCAGTGGCTCCCCACGTAAGAGAGTTAGCTGTTGTGCTTGGATATTGGAACATGCCAATAGTGGCCGTTGTTCCGCTAAGCGTCGTAATGTTGCTGCTGGTCGCAGTCAGCGTAGTGATCTGACCACTAGCACCACGCAGTTGCGTAGTAGCGGTTGTACCGAACGTCGTGCCGGTGAGGGTCGTAATGTTGGCGCTGGTGCTATTGAGGTTGGTGACAGTACCCGACGTAAACGTACCGAGCGTTGTACCGGTGAGGGTCGTGATGTTGGCAGACGTTATCGTGGCGGTCGTAATCTGAGCACTTGCACCACGAAGTTGCGTAGTAGCAGTTGTACCGAACGTAGTACCCGTCAGCGTTGTGATGTCAGCAGACGTAACCGTAGCAGTCGTAATCTGGGCGCTTGCACCACGTAACTGCGTCGTAGCCGTTGTACCAAACGTCGTACCAGTGAGGGTCGTAATGTTTGCTGAAGTGCTATTGAGATTGGTAACGGTACCCGAGGTATACGTAAGGTTCGTACCAGTCAGCGTGGTAACGTTAGCAGACGTAATGCTCAGGTTAGCCAACGTCAAACTGGTAAGCGCAAGGTTCGTAACCGTGGCCGAGGTATAAGTCGCCGTCGTGCCCGAAATGGTTGTGATCGCGCCGCTGATGCCACGAATAGTGGCTGAGGCCGTCGTGCCAATCGTCGTACCAGTAATCGTCGTGATATCAGCAGAAGTGCCGGTGAGGGTCGTAATCTGGGCACTCGCACCACGAAGTTGTGTCGTAGCCGTGGCACCAAACGTAGTACCCGTCAGGGTCGTGATGTTGGCTGAAGTGGACGACAGGTTATCAATCGTCGCACTAGTAGACTTCAGCGTAGTGATCGTGGCTGAAGTAAACGTAGCCGTAGTCAGCGTCAGGCTTGATACCGTCAGGCTGGTGACAGCCAGATTCGTAATCGTGCCGCTGGTATAGGTCAGCGTTGTACCGCTCAGACTAGTAATAGCACCCGACACGCCACGAATGGTGGCCGAGGCTGTAGTACCAATAGTCG
>CAZDKV010000101.1:0-1531 GCA_964506125.1 uncultured Candidatus Nanopelagicus sp. | reverse complement strand
CTTTACGCTTTCCAAAACCGATTGCAGTTCGCTTGCGCTTACCCTCACGGTTCATCGTGTTAACACTTAATACCTTTACATTAAATACCTTCTCAACAGCGATCTTGATCTCTGTCTTGTTGGCGTCCGGTGCCACTAAGAATGTGTACTTGTTTCCATCTAGCAATGAGTAGGACTTTTCAGAAACTACTGGTGCTAGTAATACATCGCGATAGTTTTTCATGCAGATACTCCTACTTCACTCTCACGGGCAACAGCGGTTGCACCTTTACCAGTTGCAGGACCTGCAATAAAGTCACGAAGAGCTCCTTCTGAGAAGATCACATCATCGGCAACTAAAACATCGTAGGCATTTAATTGATCATTAACGATTAGATGTAGATCATCATGATTTCTAAGCGCAAGCCACGCTGCATTTTCAGTTCTAGATAACACAACAAGCAGGTTCTTGCGATCAGAAAATTGGCGAACAGCAGAGATCGCTGCCTTAGTTGTAGTTGCCTCCACGATTCCACTTACTGCATGAATACGAGATGCACGTTGGCGATCAGATAGAACACCCTTAAGTGCTGCTGCAATCATTTTCTTTGGTGTGCGTTGGTCATACTTACGAGGTACTGGACCATGCGCTACACCACCATGACGTTGGTTTGGTGAACGAGTTGAACCCTGACGAGCACGACCGGTTCCCTTTTGTTTAAATGGTTTCTTTCCACCACCAGAAACCTCACCACGGTTTTTTGCCTTGTGAGTTCCAGCTCTAGCTGCTGCTAATTGCGCAACTACTACTTGGTGAATTAATGGCACATTTGCCTGC
This sequence comes from uncultured Candidatus Nanopelagicus sp., assembly GCA_964506125.1. Taxonomy (GTDB): domain Bacteria; phylum Actinomycetota; class Actinomycetes; order Nanopelagicales; family Nanopelagicaceae; genus Nanopelagicus. Next base: position 714 of record CAZDKV010000101.1, on the reverse strand, counting down.
ACATCAAATATTGATGCTGGCAGATCAATTGAACCAGTTGCTTTACCTGAAATATCTTTAACTTCAATCTTTAATGACATTAGGCACCAACCTTTGTATTAACAGTTTCGGCCGCAGTCATCTTTGCTGCTGTGCGAATAAATACTGTGGCGCCAATTGCACCTGGTACTGATCCACGAATTAAGATCTTGTTGGTTGCAGCATCAACTGAGTGAACCAAAAGATTTTGGGTGGTAACAGTGTCAATACCCATTCGGCCCATCATGCGCTTGCCCTTAAATACACGTCCTGGCGTAGTTCGGTTACCAATTGAGCCTGACATACGATGCTTTTTATCAACACCGTGAGCAGCACCAATTCCAGAGAATCCATGGCGCTTCATAACACCGGCAGTTCCCTTACCCTTTGATGTACCAGTGGCATCAACAATCTCACCAGCTGCAAATACATCTGCCTTTAATTCTTGTCCTACTGAATAACCTTCAGTTGATGAGATGCGAAGTTCAGCAACATCTGATCGTGGTGTTACGCCAGCCTTAGCAAACTGTCCAGCAATTGGCTTTGAAACTTTACGTGGCTCAATTGCGCCAAATGCTAATTGCACAGCGTTGTAGCCATCTTTTTCCAGTGTACGGATTTGAGTGACCACACATGGGCCTGCCTCAATTACAGTTACTGGCACAATTTTATTTTGGGAATCAAAAACTTGAGTCA
>CAZDKV010000100.1:0-1546 GCA_964506125.1 uncultured Candidatus Nanopelagicus sp. | reverse complement strand
TCGAATCCGCACTCTTGGTTGGTCTGCTCGCATACTTATTATGGGTGGAAATCTCCAAACGGGATATGATTTCATCACTCACGTCAAAAAGACCATCGACTCAATTAGAACTTCTGAAAGCCCAAGGGGATTTGCTTTATCACCATCTGAGAGTGGAAGCATTTCAGAAGATGGCGGAACGAGAGAGACAGCAGACAGTGGAGAATCGAATGCTGAAAGCACGTCGAGCCAGAGCGAAAAAATCTCAATTCAAGATCGCATTAAGAACAAGACGAGTGATCTGATTGCAGAACTAGAGGATGAGATTGATAACTTCATCAAGAACGGTGAAAGCAAATTCAAGATTGCTGAATGGCTTCGACAGAAAGATGTAAAGCCGCAGATTGCATTGCGTATTGCTGACTTCTACAAGCCGCTATATTCAGAACTCTTTGATGCATATGAAGGCAAAGATGAAGAACTGAAGAAAGCATACAAGCGATACAAGAAGCCAGAACTTCGTGCATACATGGAGTTTGTGCGTGACTTTGTTTCTGCATGTGAAGCACGAGCAGAGATTATCAAGGTCATTCGTAAGCCACGCAAGAAGAAACAAAAGACTCCGCAACAGTTGGTTGCTCGTTTGAAATACAAAGAAAAAGATGATGAATATAATCTCGTGAGTGTCAAGCCAACCGAGATTATTGGTAGCAATCAATTGTGGATATTCAATACAAAGAATAGACAGTTGATGGTTTATAATGCAATGGGACCTGCTGGACTAAATATAAAAGGTTCTACTGTTACAGGCTATGACGAAAAGATTTCTATCGTCAAGACTTTGAGAAAGCCAACAGAGACACTGAAAGAAGTTGTGTCTGGTGGTAAAGTTACATTGAGAAAAGCTATGGACAGTATTAGAACTAAACCAAGAGCGGCCAATGGTCGTATCAATCCAGAAATGATCCTATTGAGAGTAATCAAATGAACGATAAGAAAATCATAAAGTTTCCAGAGCATCGTATTGTCCGTGGAGCAACACATAATATCGAAGAACTTAAGAAAGCAAAAGAGAAAAGCATAATCAATTTTGCAGAAGGTCTTATCAATGATTTGACATTCATCATTTATACCGAATTTGAAAACAACGGTGTAGAAACTGATGGTGAAAAGTTTGAGACTGATTATAGCTTCATGGTAGATTCCCTAAGGTCATGTGTATATCGCACATTAGGAGTAAAACATGCTATGCATGACTTCATTGATACCAGCGTTGAAATGAAACCTTTCGATAAGAAGAGGGGAAAGATTGTGGACGATGATGAGATCCTTGAAGATGAGGAAAACATTGATTCCGAGTTTACAGTAAGCGATATTGAAGATCCGAGGCCAGCTTGACTTTCATGTGAAAAAGATATATAATAATATGAAAGTGAAAAAGGAAACATTATGGTTTTGATAGACCTCAATCAGGTATTGATTTCTAATCTGATGCAACAGATTAACGGAAATCCTAAGATTAAACTTGAAGAAGACTTAATTCGGCATATGGTGCTGAATAGCCTTC
>CAZDKV010000099.1:0-1554 GCA_964506125.1 uncultured Candidatus Nanopelagicus sp. | reverse complement strand
GGTCTTTTTCGGACCGCATCCAATCCTTCAAGAACGGTAATATTTGATGCGTCATAGCCTTTGTGCTCTTTTTTAGAGTTAGCTTGGGTTGTGGTGTTTTTAGTCGGCACTTAAAACCCCCAAAATCTCTATAAATTGAATCTGGCCGTTTTTTGACCGGCGCACCCGATAATCTTATCGGCAGATAATGATTTGAAATACCCATATTGGGGTTTTAGGGGATAAATGCGCCCCTTTTATAGAAGTTTTGTGGGTGGATACTAGCCGTAGGTATCTCTTGGCCCTTTTGCCCCTCGAATTGATCTAATGCCTCTCTTCCAAGATGGGGCGTGTGGACCGATCACATTTAACTCTTCAACTAGTGCTCCAGGTGCTGAGTTTGAAATTGTTTTTAACAAATCCTCTTTCATTAAACGCATCTGTGTTGCCCAAGCAGAGGATGAGGATTGAATTGTTAATCTGCCATCAACTAAAGAGATTGGTGTTGTGTGTTGAGCGATCTCTGCGCCAACAATATCTATCCAATTACTAAATAAATTACCTTCAGCTACTCCTTGTCCCCAATTTCTACCAGCAATAACCTCTGACAAAACAGATTGTAGGGATTGTGGATCGGTTAATTTCACCTGTTCAACCGTTCCTTGGTGGCTATTTTTTAATTTTCTAAAACCAGATCTATAAAACTTATATAACTCTTTGGCAATATCTCGTTTCATAATTTGCTCACCATCCCAGATCTAACTAAATACTTGGTACCTGTAATTGATTTTGGTAGATCATTCTCAACTGCAACAGTAATTATTGTCTGTTCTGCTGCCTTTGCAATCTCAGCCAACCTTTCTCTTCTCTCCTCATCTAGCTCAGAAAAAACATCATCTAGGATTAAAATTGGGGATAGGCCATCAGATTTTAAAAGATTATATGTGGCAAGCTTTAGTGAGAGTGCTATAGACCAAGACTCTCCATGGCTTGCATATCCCTTAACTAAATGATCTCCCAATATTAAAAGTAGATCATCTCTATGTGGTCCAGTTAGGGTAAGGCCGCGCTCTAACTCAGCTCCGCGATTATTAATTAATCTCTCTAGGATTTTTTCACTATTTTCCCTTTGGTTTAATGAAGGGTTTTCAATGCTTGATTTATAAACAATTTCAGCCGGTTTTGTCTCTGAAATATCCTTATAAACCTGATTAAATATTGGTTTTAACTCATCTAAAGCAAGCATCCTTAAGGTTATTAACTCACCACCCAACTCTGCCACCTGTTTGTCCCATGGGTTTAGCGCATCTGTTGAAGCCCTGGTTTTCAACAATGAGTTTCTCTGCTTAACCGCCCGCTCATAATCTGAAATAACGCCAGCAATTCGTGGTGATCTTAAAGTTAAAAGTTGATCTATAAATCTGCGGCGCTCACTTGGATCCCCACGAACAATATCTAGATCCTCTGGTGAGAAGTAAATAGTTTGCACAATCCCAAAAATCTCTTTTTGGCTGCGAACTTGGTTTTGATTAACTTTGGCGCGGTTTGCTTTATCGCTATTGATTTCTAACTCAA
>CAZDKV010000098.1:0-1600 GCA_964506125.1 uncultured Candidatus Nanopelagicus sp. | reverse complement strand
AACGAACACACAACTTTCGATTACACAGGCCAATTCTATCTTCTCATCAACAGCAAGTGCAAACGTAGCACCATCAAGCAAGTCTGGTGGTCACACTGTAATCAGAGATACAAACTATAATCTTCTTGTTTTCCCAACGAACGAAGCATTCATTCAGGCTGGTTCATTAACAAATCAAGATTTCCAATTTCAGAGACAGACAACTTCTTCATTTGGTGGTAGTTTCAGTCTTGTCTTGACACTTCAGCCAAATGAAACATTTGCAGCATCTGGTGGTATTTCAGGAACCTCAGATATTGCATATGAAAACTTCATTGCATTTAATCCATCAGGTGAAAGAATTAATCTCGTATCAGTTTCAATTAGTTCATCTAATCCGCAAACAGCTACAGTTACAAGTAATAATTATGTTGGAGCAGCTACAATTCTGTATCGTGTTAACACACCTACAGATGTTCCGCAAAGAAGTAAAATTGCTAGAACAGCAAATACAACACACTTCTTAGGTTCAATTCTTGATGCTACAATCACAAACGGAACAAGATCAACATCTGTTTACTCAGCAAACGCTCAGGTTGTAATTACAAATCCATCTAATGTTCCAAACGAAAAGATGAGTCTGTATATTCCTGACGTTACAGAAATTACAGCTATCTATGATCTAAATGGCACATCACCAACTCTCGGTGCATCACTTGAGAATTGTATTGATGTTACATCAAACTATAATCTTGATACTGGTCAGAGAGATTCACACTATGATCATGCTTCAATCAGTCTATCAAGCCGCGCACAACCATCTAAAGGTCCGGTTGTTGTTTGCTTAAATGACTATTCACACTCAGCATCTGAAACTGGTTATTTCTCACTTGACTCATATCCAAATGCATCAGGAAATGGCTATACTCAGATTCCATCTTATACAACGCTTTCTGGTCAATCAATCAATCTGAGAGATGCAATTGACTTCAGACCAACAAAACAGATTGCATCAACAGGTGAAAACTATACGTTAATTGGTCAAAAGATTCCTTATTCAGGAACAGCTTTTGAAGCAGACTATAGTTATTATCTAGGTCGTCGCGCACATCTTACATTGACAACTGATACTACAAATCCATTTAAAGTAGAATATGGCGAGTCAGCGGTTGCTCCGACAGAACCTCGTATAAAGTCAGATGCAATGGTTCTTTACAAGTTCAATCTAGAACCATACACAGGATTTAAGAATAACGTCAGCACATTCTTTGTTGAAAACCGTCGCTATACGATGCGTGACATTGGTAAACTTGAACAAAGAATTGAAAACTTAGAATATTATCAAACACTTTCTATTCTCGAAAAGAATACAAAGGATCTTTCAATTCTTGACGAAAACGGACTTGAAAGAACAAAGTATGGTATTCTAGCTGATAACTTTACAACACATGGTTATGGTGATGTTTATAGTCCAGATTATTTGATTTCAATCGATAAAGTTTATGGTGCTATGCGTCCAGCGCAGAACGCGGCTTCAATTCCTATGATCACTAACGTTGACATGGTTTATTTGGCCGTAATTGATCCAGAAGGTTCAAGTCCCGCTAATCCACCATATGAA
>CAZDKV010000097.1:0-1606 GCA_964506125.1 uncultured Candidatus Nanopelagicus sp. | reverse complement strand
TTACGGATGAAATCAAAATCAGTTTGGCTAGCTGCTGGAAATCCAACCTCAATCTCTTTATAACCCATCTTTACTAGCAACTTAAACATCGCCAATTTGCGATTGGCATCCATTGGGTCAATCAATGCCTGATTGCCATCACGAAGATCAACTGAGCACCACTTAGGCGCTTTGCTCATTTTCTTACCGGGCCAGGTGCGATCAGTTAAGCCATCATTGTTTGGAAATGGATTAAATGGGGCGTAACGCGATATCGGCATAGCCGACTTACTTTGTTCTGGAAAGTTACTCATTTTTATTTATTCTCCTCGTCGGTTAAAAGTGGTCTTCCGGTATGACCGACCTCCGCGACGAGGGGACCGGTTACTTGGCCCCGCCGCGGCAGATAAGAAGGAGTGTTGACAGGCGCAATGAAGAGTTAAGTAAAGAGGTGGCACCTGTAATAAACATGTCGCAAGGTTAACTCACCGATGAGAATTTGACCAAATTACTGAGTAAAAACCATTCTCTTTCACTGACAAACTGCCTATCGTTTAGCCATGGCGATTGCAACATCAAAGCCTTACTCCGCACCAAGGCCTAGTGAGTATGCACCAATTCCAGATCCAATTATGCGAAAAAATTGGTTTGGCGATTCAAATCTGCCAGGTCCAAATCCAAGGTTTGCAGATCTAATTACTGCAACCTTCATGATTAATACCCCAAAATTCTTACTAGGTATGCAGCGAAAGTATGGTGATACCTGCTCATTTTTCTTATCAAGAAGATTATTTATTGGTCTATTTTCAGCAAGTGCGGTGCATGAGGTAACTGTTGCTCAACAACATAAATTTGTTAAAGGTGTTGGTTTTGCCAGAATGCGAAAAGTTTTAGGTGAAGGCCTGCTAACAAATGAGGAGCCAATTCATCTAGCTCACCGGCGAATGATGCAGCCACCATTTCACCATGGCAATTTAGATTCCTATGTCGCAATCATGCATGAGTTAGTTAGTGAGCACACAAAAGCTTGGGAGGATAAGCGGAGTATTGAGTTAGCCCCTGAGATGATGGCGCTGACTCTTGAGATCGTATCTAGATGTTTATTTGGCTTGGACTCCCACCAATACACCGAAGCAATTGCGGAGTCGATGGAGGTAGCTATTGATCGAATTGAGCGCACCATGCTGCCTGGCCTTGATCGGTTTGATAAATCTGGCATTAAGTACTTTAAAGAGTTTGAAGTTGCATCAGATCGCTTGGTAGATATCGCAGAGGCGATCATTAATAAGCGGATTGAAAGTGATGAAAAAAAGGATGATGATCTATTAGGAATCTTGCTGCAAATGCGAGATCAAATCTCAAATGAACATATTCGAGATGAGGTATTAACTTTAATTTTAAGTGGACATGAGACAACGGCAAATGTAATGAGTTGGGCCTTCTCATACCTAGCTAAAAACCCTCAGGTTAGAAAGCAATTAGAGGATGAGGCAGATAATGCAATCTGGATTAAGGAGGGGCGAACTCCGACCTATCTTGAATTAGAGGAGAGCTCAAAGGTGGCCTCTGCAGTTTTGCAGGAGACGATGCGACTTGCTCCCCCAGTTTGGGTAGCACCTCGAATTGC
>CAZDKV010000096.1:0-1613 GCA_964506125.1 uncultured Candidatus Nanopelagicus sp. | reverse complement strand
TTTCCTAAGATTGATTTCACATAGGCATCTGCTACAGATTGTGCGCTCACCTGGTGGTAACCAGCAAACTTTTGATGATAACTAGTAGCCTCAATTAAAACATTTGGGCTGACAGTATTTATCCGCAATCCACGTGGCAGATCAATTGCAGCAGCTAAGGTGAAGGATTCAACTGCGCCATTTGCTAAGGCAGCAGCTGAGGCAGCTGGAATTGGATCTCTTGCTAATACCCCAGTCATTAAGGTAAATGAGCCACCATCATTTAAGTAATCAATACCTGCTCGAACCAACTCAACCTGACCAAGTGCTTTATCTTTAAAACTAATCAAATACTCATCATAGGAGATCTCAGTAACTGGCTTAAAGACCACCTTGCCAACACATGATGCAACTGCATCAACCTTTCCTATCTTTTCATACATCGCCTTGATTGAGGCAGGATCTTTAACATCAACTTTGATATCAGTAGTTCTAGATACACCAATTACTGTGCCGTATTTGCTTAATGTCTTTGCAACATATGAACCAATTAATCCAGTTGAACCCACCACAATAAACTTCATCAAATACCACCCCTGTTAATAATGCCGATGAACAAATCATAGGCCAGCATTTGAACTCACCTGTCTCCTAACTGGTTAGGATAGGCAGATGATTGAGGTGATCTCAGCCCACGCCGAAGGTGAGGTTGGGGATGTAATCATTGGTGGGGTTGATGCGATCCCAGGTAAAACTATCTGGGAGCAATCTAGATTTATTGCAAATGATCAATCTCTTCGAAAATTTATTTTAAATGAACCCCGTGGTGGAGTTTTTCGCCATGTAAATCTACTTGTACCACCAACAGATCCTGCCGCTGCAGTTGCATTTATCATCATGGAGCCAGAGGACACTCCCCCAATGTCTGGATCAAACTCAATCTGTGTTGCAACTGTTGTCTTAGAGCGTGGCATCGTAAAGATGGTTGAGCCAATTACTAACTTGGTTATGCAAGCACCAGGTGGACTTGTTTATGTAACTGCCCACTGTAAAGCTGGCAAGGTGACCAAAGTAGTTGTAAAAAATATTGCATCCTTTGCTGGGCAATTAAATGCTCGCCTTGAAGTTGATGGTTTGGGCAGTATTGAGGTTGATACCGCATTTGGTGGCGATAGCTTTGTAATTGCAGATGCAAAAAAGTTAGGGTTTGAAATAAAAGCAGATGAGGCAGCAGATTTAGCCAAGGTGGGAATGAGGATCACAGCCGCTGCTAATGAGCAATTACAGTTTGAGCATCCAACAAACCCTGATTGGCGACACTTCTCCTTTACCCAACTAGCACTTCCCATCTTTTATGAAGATGGGGTGGCAATTAGTAAAAATGCAGTGGCAATTCAACCTGGCAAAATCGATCGCTCACCAACTGGCACTGGTTGCTCAGCTAGATTAGCTGTTCTTCACAAACGGGGAGTTTTAAAACTTAATGATCTAATGATTGGCAGATCAATTATTGATTCTCAATTTGAGTGCAAGATTGAACAAGAGGTTAACGTTGGTGATCGACCTGGAATAATTCCCTCTATTGCAGGCCAAGCTTGGATTACTGGAGAACATAAACACACCTTGGATCCAAC
>CAZDKV010000095.1:0-1616 GCA_964506125.1 uncultured Candidatus Nanopelagicus sp. | reverse complement strand
TAAGTCGGGTGCGCACTCCGCTCTCACTTTGGAGTTTGCGCAACCGGCTTATCTTGGCCTCAGTTGTATTAGCAAGCCTTGCCATTATTGCCTCAGATTTTGCAGCCAATGCCGCCCTTCGTACCTACTTAATTTCTCAAGTTGATGATCAACTAATCAGTATCTCTAGCACCTCACTGGAGCGATTAGATAGAGCTGGTATTGCACCAAAAGATGCCAATGATCAAGACTCCCCATACAAAATTTTAGAGCCACTACGTGGTGTGCCAACTGCAATCTCAATAACCTTATTAGATGTGGATGGCAATTTAATTGGCCAGGTTGGTGGTGAATTAGGTGGCAAAAACTTTGCAGTAACAGGTATGAAGATCAATGAGGTAAGTAATTATAAAAATGAGCCTTTTACTATTGATGGCAAAGATGGTCAACCTGATATCCGGGCCTTAGCTCAGATGTTACCAACCGGCTTAGGAAGTGTGATTGTTGCTGACTCACTTGAAAAGGTTGATAAGACTTTAAGTCAATTACGTTTTCTCTTTTTAATATTAGGAATTATTGCCTTAACTGCAATTGGTTTAGCTGCTAGATGGATTATTGCGCTCGGCCTGCGACCTCTTGAAGCGGTTGAAGATACTGCAGAGGCAATTGCATCTGGTGATCTATCTGCCCGCTTACCTGCAGCAAAACCAGATACCGAGGTTGGTCGATTAACTACCTCGTTAAATACCATGCTTTCGCGAATTGAAGAGTCATTTACTGCTCGAATTGCTAGTGAGAATAAGTTAAGAAGATTTGTTGCCGATGCCTCCCATGAGCTTCGTACTCCACTTACTGCAATTCGCGGTTTTGCTGAATTGCACCGACAAGGAGCGGTGGTAGGACCAGAAAAAACCACTGAGTTGATCTCTCGAATTGAAAAAGAATCTGTGCGGATGAGCAGTTTGGTTGAGGATCTACTTTTGCTTGCTCGGCTTGATCAAGCACGTGAGTTAGCAAATGATCCTGTTGATTTAAATACCTTAATTACTGAGGCTGTGGCCTCGGCAAGAGCAGCAGGACCTGATCATCCAATTGAGGTTAGGTTAGATGAGAGTGAGATATTTGTATTAGGTGATTCAGGGCGTATTCATCAAGTGATTGCAAATCTACTAGCAAATGCCAGAACTCACACTCCGGCGGGCACAAAAATAATTGTTACCGCAGCGGTTGGAGTAAATGAAACAACAATCTCAGTAACTGATAACGGTCCTGGTCTTTCCCAAGCAGATCAGGAGCGAATCTTTGAAAGATTTTATCGGGCAGATCCATCAAGGGTAAGAAATAGTGGTGAGGGAAGTGGGCTTGGTTTATCAATTGTGGATGCAGTTATGAAGGCACATGGTGGTTATGTAAGTGTTAAATCTAAACTTGGTGAAGGTTCAACCTTCACCTTGCATTTTTTAAATCAGGAGTAATTACTCAATCTTGCTTTTATGAAAGTTAAGCCAAGATTTAGATGGGGTCGGCCCTCGCTGACCTTGATATCTTGAGCCATAAACTGCTGAACCATATGGGTGCTCAGCAGGTGAAGATAACTTAATTAAACAAAGTTGGCCGATTTTCATTCCAGGAAATAA
>CAZDKV010000094.1:0-1634 GCA_964506125.1 uncultured Candidatus Nanopelagicus sp. | reverse complement strand
AGCTTTAGAGCGCACCCGGCTTTGGGCGATTAGATGTTTGGCAGAGCATGATCGATTGACCAAGGCACGCGCTGATAAACCATATCAAGCACTCTTTGGGGTATTACAAGGGGCCCAGTATGAGGATCTGCGCAGAAAAGCGGCTAAGGATTTATCACAGATGCAGGAATCTGGAGTTGGCTTTGATGGCTTTGGCATTGGTGGGGCGTTAGATAAACAATCTTTGGGAGATATTTTAAGGTGGGTAAATGAGGAGCTGCCAGCGGATAAGCCAAGACACTTTTTAGGTATTGGTGAGCCAGATGATTTATTTGTTGGGGTGGAAAATGGCGCAGATACCTTTGATTGTGTTGCCCCATCTAGGCAAGCTAGAACAAGTTCTGTATTTACCAAAGATGGTCGAGTAAATATTTCAAATGCCCCACATAAGGATGAGTTTTTTCCAATTGAAAAAGATTGCACCTGTTATACCTGCGCCAACTACACCCGGGCATACCTATGTCACCTATTTAGATCAAAGGAGATGCTCGCTGCCACCTTGGCTACCATCCACAACCAACACTTTATTGTTGGCTTGGTTGATCAAATGCGAAGCGGTATTGAAGATGGCACATTTTTTGATTTTAAAGCCCAATTTATGGCTAGGTACTATAAAAAGTAATTTGGCGGTAGATTACTTATATGAATGAGGCACGCAAACCACTTCGAATCGGCATCTTAGGCGCAGCCAGAATCGCACCTAGTGCAATTATTTATCCAGCGCAAGCAACTGGTCATAAATTAGTTGCAGTTGGCGCCCGAGATAAATCTCGCGCAGTTGAGTTTGCTAAGCAGTATCAAATTCAAAAATCATATGGCTCATACCAAGAGGTATTAGATGATCCAGAGATTGATGTAATTTATAACGCGCTACACAATGGTGCCCACGCCCCGTGGAATATCAAAGCTTTAGCTGCTGGTAAGCATGTATTAAGTGAGAAGCCATCAGCTAGCAATGCCGCTGAGGCAAAAGAGGTAGTTGCTGCAGTTAGTAAATCTGGAAAAATCTTTATGGAGGGGTTTCACTACTACTACCACCCAGTCTTTCAACGATTACTTGCAATTATAAAATCTGGTGAAATAGGTGAGGTAATCAAGGTGGAATCAGCATTACTAATTCCTATGCCAAAACCGGGTGATTTAAGATTGCAATTTGATTTAGCAGGGGGCTCACTTATGGATGTTGGTTGCTACGCCATCCATAGTCAGCGCATGATCAGTCAACTAATCACAGATGGTGAGCCAACGGTGGTAAAAGCTGAGGCAAATGCTCCCGATGGAAAGATTGATACCAAGTTATATGTGCAACTTAAGTACCCAAATGGTGTGGCAGCTCTAGCAAAGGGTGATTTTGAAACCGAGAGCATGCAAGCTCCACTGACTGTGACTGGCAGTAAGGGCAGTGTTTACCTGCCTAATTTTGTAGTGGCAGCCTTGGATCCAAGAGTTATTGTGGAATCAGGTGGACAAAAGCGAGTTGAGCACATGCCATCAATCTCTACCTACACCTATCAACTTCTAGCCTTTGCCGATGCAATTGATCTTGGAAAACCGGTTAAAACTGATGCAAAGGATGCGCTGGCTCAATCTGCGCT
>CAZDKV010000093.1:0-1658 GCA_964506125.1 uncultured Candidatus Nanopelagicus sp. | reverse complement strand
TGGATTACTTAACCCTTGATTGTTTGTTGGCGTAAGCGTCAAATCTCCGATCACAGTTGGTGTAACTGTGAAAGTCTGTGAAGAGTTACTTCCCGCGGTGAATGTAACAGTGGTGGAGGTCAAAGAGCCTTGCGCAGAGCCACCAAAGGTAATTGTTACAACTGTGGTTGATTCAACATATGCATTAGGCGTTAAGGTAAATGTGGTTGATGCAGTGTTAACTGTGCCGGTATCAGGACCCGTGAAAGTGTACGTAGTGGCTTTGACATTCCAAATTGCATACAAAGTTGTGCTGCTCGTGAATGGATATGAGGCTTGGTTTGCATAAGCAACTGTTGTCGAGGTTGAAGTATCAGCCCATCCGCCAAAAACAAATCCATCTCTAGTAAATGAGTTTGCCGTCAAATTAGCAGCTGTGGTTGATGATTGGGTTGTCGTGGTTGGTGTTCCATAATTTGAATTAAAAGTTACAGTATAGGAAGTCGGTTCGTTGATTGTGTAGGTTCCATCTACTGTTGTAATTTGATAATTCACCGCTGCGCTAGATGGTGTAAAAATCAATTCTGGGGAGCTCGGAGTAATGGAATAAGTTCCCACAGTTGCCGAATCGGGTTGGGTACTAGAACTGCTATAACTCGTACTGCCCTTACCGGCAAAGAGGAAAACTGCTGTTGAGAAGTAGATCGAATCTGAATACTTAGCCGCGCCTGCATTTAGTGTGGCTGTAAATGTACCGACCGCTTGCGTCGTAGTTCTAGTCTTATCAGAAGCAGTTACTGTGATTGTCGCAGGTGAGATACTAAATGTTACTTGTACTGGTGTAGCTGCATTGTAGGTTACGCCGCCAATAGTTCCGCCAGCTTGTGTTGCCTCCAAGATACAGTCGCCAACTTCAACAATCGTTACAGTCGTGGTTGTCGTTGTATCAGCCCCTCCGACAGAATTTGAGACTGTACATTTTGTTGTTGTTAATGAAGTTATAGTCACTGTTAGTCTCGAAGTTGAATTAGCTGTTGAAGTGATTCCAGTCGCACCGTATATTTTATTTTCAATTGAGGCAAAGGTTATGGTTTGGTTTTGATTTGCGCTGTTTGTAGAAAAGCTTACTGCACTTGCAGTATAAGTTTGATCTGAACCTGAAGTTGAACAATTAACTCCACTATTAGCTTTAGCCGTACATCCCACGATTCTGTAGTGATAAGTTGTATTTATAGATAGTCCTGAAGTGATATACATGTTGAATGTCATAGCAGAAGGACCACCTGCTGTAAGCGGGGTAGGAGTGGCTTCTCCGTCATTAATCTCAATTTTGGTGCTTGAGGTAAATCCTGATGATGTTGAGTATTCAAAATAAAGATAATTCATAGTTGTATTATTTGGATTTACAGTTCCATTAAACCTAACTTTGACCGAAGCGGGAGAAGAAGTCACAGTTATAGAGTCAGCATCATTAGTGGTTATGGTAGGTGGTGCCACTGGAACACTTGTTGTAAATGAGACTATATCGCCGGTTGCCAATCTTGTAGTTGAGGAGTCAATCACAACGCGATAGTAATAAGTTGTACCGGTGCTTAGTCCTGATAAATAAAAACTGGCACCAAGTGGATCTGTATTAGAAACAGTTACTGCACCGCTTGCTGGGGTCGTCGCAGTGACTT
>CAZDKV010000092.1:0-1671 GCA_964506125.1 uncultured Candidatus Nanopelagicus sp. | reverse complement strand
TTAATCAAAGATCCAAATATTGGTAAGAGATTTGTGCCAATCATTCCTGATGAGGCAAGAACCTTTGGTATGGATTCACTATTTCCAACCTTAAAGATCTACTCACCACAGGGTCAGAGTTACACCTCAGTTGATCGGGAGTTAATGCTCTCTTACAAAGAGTCAAAAGAGGGTGTGATCTTGCATGAGGGAATTAATGAGGCTGGCTCTGTTGCCTCATTTACTGCAGTTGGCTCCTCTTACTCAACCCATGATGAACCAATGATTCCAATTTATATCTTCTACTCAATGTTTGGTTTCCAAAGAACTGGCGACTCATTCTGGGCGGCAAGTGATCAACTTGCCCGAGGCTTTGTACTTGGTGCAACTGCTGGCAGAACGACCTTAAATGGTGAGGGTTTGCAACATCAGGATGGTCACTCTTTGTTACTAGCATCAACAAATCCTGCGGTAGTTTCCTATGATCCTGCATTTGGTTATGAGCTTGGCCATATAGTTAAAGATGGCTTGCGAAGAATGTATGGTGAAAAAAGTGAGAATATTTACTACTACCTAACTGTTTATAACGAGCCATACCAACAGCCTGCAGAGCCTAAGAATTTAGATGTTGATGGCCTACTAAAAGGTATTTATCTACTAAAGAAACCAATTAGATGGCGCAATAAAAAGGTAGCAATCCTGGCCTCTGGCGTCAGTGTTAATTGGGCGTTAAAGGCACAAAAACTTCTTAATGATGACTTTAAGGTGGCAGCAACTATCTACTCTGTTACCTCCTGGAATGAGCTACGCCGTGATGGTCTTGCAGTTGATCGACACAATTTATTAAATCCAGATAAGAAGATTTCAGCCTTTATTACCAATAAATTAAAACGGGAAAAGGGACCAGTAATTGCGGTTAGTGATTTTATGAGATCTGTTCAGGATCAAATCTCACCTTGGGTTAAGCAACCCTTCTACTCACTGGGAACTGATGGCTTTGGTTTATCAGACACAAGAGGGGCGCTTCGTCGCCACTTTAAGGTCGATGCTGAGTCAATAACTATTGCCGCCCTTTCTCAATTAGAAAAAGAGGGATTAATCAGCAAACGTAAGGTTAAAAAAGCTATAAAGAAGTATCAGATCAATGATGTCACGGCTGCTGATGCTGGAAATACTGAAGGTTCTGGATAATAACTAGAGAACTACTGTTCGTAGTTTTTTATCATCACAATGTAAGTTGATATCTGTGATATCTTTTTCTTGAGTTAGTCATTCTCACAGTAAGCAATTGATAGGACTGAGAGAAATTCTTGGTCCTATCCTCTTTTAGGTGCTTAAAACGCATCAGATACTCTTAGTGCATGGAATCACTAGCCCTGCTAGCAAGTTTGATTGTTTCGCTAACTGCCTTGGGTGGGCCGATCTCATTGGCGCTTACCTTTTTGCCACAACGACTTTTGCCACTTGCCGTGATAAAGATATTGGCATTTTTAATTGCTGTGATTGCAATATTTATTGGAGTATTTCTAATGATAAATGTGAACTCAATTGGAGCCAGAGTTATTGGAAGCTTTGGAGTCATAACTGCAACTTTTGCGATCTATCGAATAATTAAGGTAATTCCAAAGATATAACAGAAGATATAAATGGTGGAGGTGCCGGGAATCGAACCCGGGTCCTCTAGCACTAATT
>CAZDKV010000091.1:0-1673 GCA_964506125.1 uncultured Candidatus Nanopelagicus sp. | reverse complement strand
TACTTAGTAAAAGATGACTACTTAAATAGCATTCAAGCACACTTTTATTCACTTCCAAGTTATCGTCGATTCCCAAGTAACGATGAATTCCGAAGTGCCTTCGAATCCAAAGACCTTTACAACATTAATTCACGAGCGTATTGGCTCCGCAAAATCGAGAACTTCGGCAAAAAGGAATTAGTTGCCGTTGAAAACTACACAATTGAGCATATTCTTCCGCAGAACCCGAACCTCTCTGAAGAATGGAAAAGAGAACTTGGTGCGGATTGGGAAAATATCCAAGCAAAATATCTTCACACCTTGGGTAATTTGACTCTCACTGGGTACAACAGCGAATACAGCGATAAGCCATTCCATGAAAAGAAAACGATGGCAGGTGGATTCGCTCAAAGTCCATTGACATTGAATGACAAAGTTCGTGAAGTTAGTGTCTGGAATGAAGATTCAATCCTTTCGCGAGCCAAGTATCTCTCAGCAAAAGCTCTCGAAATTTGGCCACGATTTGAGATGGACGCTAGCAGTTTGAAAAAATTCGAAGCGGTTAAGTCAGCGGCTTCAAGTTATACATATGCAGACCATCCAAATCTAGAAAAACCAGAGGTTAAAGCACTTTTCGATGCTTTAAAAGCAGAAGTTCTCGGATTAGATTCAAACATTTCCGAAACGGTACTTAAGTATTACATTGCATTTAAAGCCGAAACCAACTTTGTTGATGTTATTCCAAAAACTCGTTGGTTAAGACTCTCTATTAATCTGAAGTTTGCTGAGTTAAATGACCCCAAAGGGCTGGCGACAGATGTGACTGGCAAAGGCCGCTGGGGTAATGGTGATGTTTCTGTTAATTTCAAGAAGGTCGAAGAATTGCCCTACATACTGGGCTTGATTAAGCAGTCTTTATCAAAGCAATTGAGTAATGGTTGAGAGTAAATTATTGCTCCGAGAAGCATTTATGCTTGATTGACTCACGATTTGCAGGGAACCATTCTTCACAGTCTGGACATTTAAAATTGATGCCAGAGCCGTCTGAAACGAAACGATTGTGGAATTTCTCAGAATTTTTGTAGAAGTCTGTTGAGCACGTAATGCACTTGAAGTCAGGCATATCTTCCGAAATCAGGCAACCACCAATTACATACTTCGCTGGGTCAGGCTCGTCGCTAGGCATTCCATAAATGTATTTGCGGACACCATCTGTGGTTTTACAAGCTGGACACTTCTTCATGGCACCAACCTAGCTTCGACGACTGACACAAAACTTGTCCACGATTTTGTCCTAGATGTCCACGATTTGCCCATATAAATCGATAGAAATATCCGAGGTTTTGAATAAAAGTAAACAGTAAAAATTAGGAAGGTGAGCGGAGATTTAACCTCCGCCCACCTATGTTGAAGAAGAGTCGCCCTATAAGCCGGATAGAACTTTCTTGGCCTTCATAGCTACAGCTTTCCTAGGATCTTTCTGAAGCCTTCTTGCTACAGCTTTGACTTCGGGCTGAAACGTTGGGTCAATTTTGGCTAACTTCTCAAGGAGCTTGAGGCCTTGGGCAAGAATCATCCAATCGTCACTCTCTCCCACCCATTTCAAAGTCAAAGTCTTAATTCGCTTTAACTCAGATGCTGAGAATTCTTTGATGAAATCGAAGTACAGAGTGATTAATCCAAGTTTCACCACA
>CAZDKV010000090.1:0-1674 GCA_964506125.1 uncultured Candidatus Nanopelagicus sp. | reverse complement strand
GCCCATGGCACAGATGCTTATGCCAAAGCAATGGAGCGCACGATGGATGTGGCAAAGGATGCAGCTATACAGGTTAGAAATCATCCAAATTTAAAGTTAGTAATTGAGCCATCACTTTCAATTGTGGCATTTGAAAGAGTTGGCTGGAGTAGAGGTGATTATGAAAAGTGGAGTGATAAATTATTAGCTGATCAAATAGGCTTTGTAACACCATCTTCTTATCAAGGTAAGCCGATTCTTCGCTTTGCAATTGTTAATCCGTGGACTAAGGAAAGTGATATCTCAGCAATTCTCGCCACGCTGTAAGTTAAAACCCCACCTTTGTCGGTGATCTCTTTTAAGATATCCCTATGTCTGAATTAATGGCCAGTGGTGATCCGGTGCAATCTGGCTTAACTGAGTTGGAGAGCAAGATCTTGGAGTTTGAGCGCACCTGGTGGCGCCATGCTGGTGCTAAGGAGAGCTCAATCAAAGAGTTATTTAACCTAACCCCACCTGCCTACTATCAACTGCTAAATAATTTAATTGATCGACCAGCTGCCCTAATGGCTGAGCCCTTGTTGGTTAAGCGGTTACTACGGCTTAGGGATCAGCGCACCGCTGCCCGCAGTAGCAGCAGACTCGGCTTCACCCTCTAATACCCCGTAGCCGGCCCCATTGGGGCTTGGTTCTGATTTGGCGCATCTGGAATAAATCCTCTAGATTTGGCTTTAGCACTCTCGTGGTGTGAGTGATAAATACACCCCAAGTAGACCTTAAGCAAGAAAAATAGAGGGAGAGAAAAAACATGGCAAAGATGATTGCCTTCAACGAAGAGGCTCGTCGCGGATTAGAGCGCGGCATGAATGTATTAGCTGATGCGGTCAAGGTGACCCTTGGGCCCCGTGGTCGCAATGTGGTGCTAGAGAAAAAATGGGGAGCGCCAACAATTACCAATGATGGTGTTTCAATCGCTAAAGAGATTGAGCTAGATGATCCATGGGAAAAAATTGGTGCTGACCTTGTCAAAGAGGTTGCCAAGAAGACTGATGATGTTGCCGGCGATGGCACCACAACTGCAACTGTGCTTGCTCAAGCGATGGTCCGTGAAGGATTACGAAATGTGGCAGCTGGCTCAAACCCAATGTCATTAAAGCGTGGAATTGAAAAGGCTGTCTCTGCGATCTCAGATGAGTTATTAAAGATGGCAAAGCCAGTTGAGACAAAGGAGCAGATCTCAGCAACTGCATCTATCTCAGCAGCAGATACCACAATTGGAAATATGATCGCTGAGGCGATGGATAAGGTTGGTAAAGAGGGTGTTATTACTGTTGAAGAGAGCAACACCTTTGGCCTTGAGTTAGAGCTAACTGAGGGTATGAGATTTGATAAGGGATATATCTCAGCCTACTTTGTAACTGATACTGAACGCATGGAAACAGTTATGGAGGATGCTTACATCCTGATTGCAAACTCAAAGATCACAAGTATTAAAGATTTAGTACCAGTTCTAGAAAAGGTAATGCAAACTGGCAAGCCACTTGTGATTATTGCCGAAGATGTTGAGGGTGAAGCACTTTCAACCTTGGTAGTAAATAAGATCCGTGGCACATTCAAATCAGTTGCAGTTAAAGCACCAGGCTTTGGTGATCGTCGCAAAGCAATGTTGCAAGATATTGCGATTTTAACTGGCGC
>CAZDKV010000089.1:0-1706 GCA_964506125.1 uncultured Candidatus Nanopelagicus sp. | reverse complement strand
TATCAATTGCCATGATGTTAAATCACTTAGGACAAGCACAAGCTGCAGCTGATGTGGAGAGTGCGGTAGCGAAAGATTTAGCTTCCCGTGGTGATAAAAAACGATCAACCTCTGAAATTGGCGATGCATTAGTAAAGGGAGTCTCATGAAGGTAATCAGTAACCCAAATACAAATCCAGTTCCTGCCGCTGAGCGAGCAAAGCGAGTTGAAGAGCCTGGTTTTGGTAAGTACTACACCGACAATATGGTGGTTGCGCAGTGGAGTGAGGCAACAGGTTGGGCAGATGCCAAATTACAACCATATGGTCCAATTACCTTAGATCCAGCTGCCATGGTTTTTCATTACGGCCAAGAGATCTTTGAGGGAATGAAGGCTTACTCACAACCAGATGGCGGGGTATCCCTTTTTAGACCAGATGCAAATGCAAAACGTTTTGCAAAATCTGCTGCTCGAATTGCACTTCCTGAGATGCCGATTGATTTCTTTGTTAAAACTGTTGAGGAGTTGGTCAAGGCTGATGCAGGTTGGGTGCCAAAAAAGATAGGTGAATCTTTATACCTTCGCCCATTTATGATCGCAACTGAGGTTGGCTTAGGTGTTCGGCCATCAAATCATGCAACATATATTTTGATTGCAACACCCGCTGCTGCCTACTTTAACTCTGCAAAAGCTGTAACTGTATGGATCTCAACTGAGTATGTAAGAGCAGCACTCGGTGGAACCGGTGAGGCAAAGTGCGGTGGAAATTATGCAGCATCTCTGCTTGCACAAAAACAAGCAGCGAAAGAGGGCTGTGATCAGGTTGCCTACATTGATGCAGTTGAGCGCAAGTGGGTAGAAGAGATGGGTGGCATGAATCTCTACTTCATTAAAGGAAGTGGAAAAGATGCCAAGATCATTACACCAAAATTAACTGGCACATTACTCCCAGGAATTACCCGCGATTCAATATTAACTCTGGCAAAAGATCTTGGATATCAAACCGAAGAGGCGATGATCTCAATTGATGATTGGCGAGATGGTGTTAAATCAGGAGAGATAACTGAGATATTTGCCTGTGGAACGGCAGCAGTTGTTTCAGCGGTGGGGACAGCTAAAAGTATTCACGGCACCTGGCAAACAGGAGATGGCCAACCAGGTCCAATCACAAATCAAATCAGAGCAGCTTTGCTGGCGATTCAACATGGCACCGCAGAGGATAAACATGGTTGGAATAAACGGGTTATCTAATGCCAATTAATGATTCATTTCATATCTATGACACCACACTTCGTGATGGCGCCCAGCAAGAGGGTTTGAATTTATCGGTTCACGATAAGTTAACTATTGCTCGCCACCTTGATGATTTAGGTGTTGGCTTTATTGAAGGTGGCTGGCCAGGTGCTAACCCAAAAGACACTGAATTCTTTAAGTTAGCCCAAACAGAGTTAAAACTTAAAAATGCAACCTTTGTCGCATTTGGTGCAACCAGACGTCCTGGCGTAAAGGCTGCAGATGATCAATTACTTCGTGCATTGCAGGATTCAAAAGCACCAGTAGTAACCCTGGTTGCAAAGAGCCATGATCGCCATGTTGATCTGGCGCTGAAAACTCATCTTGATGAAAATCTTGCGATGATTGTTGATTCAATTAAGTTTTTAAAGGCAGGCGGACAGAGAGTTTTCTTAGATGCTGAGCACTTCTTTGATGGCTACCTTTCAAATAA
>CAZDKV010000088.1:0-1815 GCA_964506125.1 uncultured Candidatus Nanopelagicus sp. | reverse complement strand
AGATTTAGGTAACTCAATTGCAGGTGGGGCAACACTTTAGATCACTTAGCAAGTCCCTGGTTTTTGCATTATTGCTTTCGACTTTACAAATAGTTTCGGGAGCTCCTCTCACTTCCGCCCGGGCAGCATACGGTGTCGGATTAACAAATTGCGAGAATACAAATAACCTTAGAATTACTGCTTCTCATGGCAAGGCTTTTTATATAGATTCAGGAATAAATCCAAAAATTGATGCTGGCTATGTTGGGTATCAAATATTTAACAATAGCGGTGCAACAAAAACTGGTCTTTGGTTAAAGTTATCTGATTTTGCCGGTGGAAAAGTTGGTTTATCAAATGTTGACGATCAGTACATGCAAATTGATGATATACCAAATAATGACACTAAAACTGTGTATGTGCTTTTGAAGGCTTCAGGGGCAACAACAACTGAACAAAGTCACCTTGTAGAAGTTTTCAATAAGCGCCCTGATTTAAATGGTGCTACAAAGCAGACCTCTTGTCGATATGCATTTTCCGCCGTTAAAGAAACCATCAAAGCTAGTGCAAATAAATTAGAAAATAACGATGGATCTTCAATTACCACAGGAGTCGGTGTATCAAAAAATGCAGTTACTCTCGGTGAAACCATAACAGTGACTGTTGAAGGTGATCCCGGACAGATTGGTAAAGGAGCAGCTCCAGATTTCGATACAATCTGGTTGACACCTGCAGGAATATCTTCGTGGCCTACGCGCGCGCTCAAATTAATTAAAGTCGATATTAAATTCGATCGAAACGATTCCGGTTGGGCAACTAATCCACAATATGTCGATCAGTTGATTATCCCTGATGCAAATGGTCTAGCGGAGGTTGATCAGGGCCACTATGTTGCTCGGTATACATTTCAAGTAATAGGAAATCCAGGTACAAGCGTCAGAGTTGCCCCAGTTGCACAAATAGCCAGCGGTACTCAAATGAAACATACGGATTTAAATGCATTTGGCAGTACCACAATTAGCTTTTCAAGTTTTACAATCCCTCAAACTCTTCAGAAAGGTATTACCTCTACTTCTAATCTTGAAACCGGTACTGCCGCCACAATTTCTGGTGCAACGGCAGGAGTAACATATGTTGCTATTCCTTATGTTGAGACAATTACATCAACTAGTTCTTCCACTTTTATTGTTGATGAGATAGTCGATAAACCTTCAACTTCGGCAATTTTTTATTCTGGCTCTGCCACAATCACAGATGCCACACGTACCAACAGCTCAATTTCAGACCCTACATATGTTGCAAGTGAGGCTACACTTTCACCAAGACCGATTCATTTTATCGGACCCTTCCAAGGCTCTTCGTCTAGATCTGTAATTTTAAGGTATAAAATGTGGTTGCCAGCAAACGGTTCTACATATTCCAATACCGCATTCGCTCAAATTGGTGACCAAACAATTGGAGCTTCAGCTTCTGCAATTTCAAAAGTTAATGCAACCACCGGAAATGGTACGGGTAGTATCACAGTGGTAAATACCTCAGAATCTTTACTGCCTGAAGTCACTACCTATCCAGCTTCCGATGTTGATACAACTGTTGCAACTATGAACGCAATTGTTGATCCAAATGCAAATGCAGGAACAATTAAATTTCAATACGGCACCAGTTTAAGTCTTGCTACTTTTACACAAGTCACTGCGACGACCCCAGCAAGCGGTGCAGTAACCGTTTCTAATACAGATCCACTTTCTGCGAGTTTTTCTTTATCAGCACTAAGTACGGGTACTACTTATTACTATCGGGTAGTTATTGATTCATCGACAACTAGGTTGTCAACTG
>CAZDKV010000087.1:0-1844 GCA_964506125.1 uncultured Candidatus Nanopelagicus sp. | reverse complement strand
TTTTGCAGGAGACGATGCGACTTGCTCCCCCAGTTTGGGTAGCACCTCGAATTGCAACGGTTGATTGCATAATTGATGGCATAAAAATTCCAAAGGGTGCTCATGTATTAGTTAGTCAGTATGTAACACATAGAAATCCAAGATTTTTTCCAGAGCCAGAAAAATGGCAGCCAGAGCGTTGGCTTGATTCAAACTTTGAAAAATCACTTCCTCGCGGGGCCTACTTCCCATTTGGTGGCGGCAGTCGCAAATGTTTGGGTGAGTACTTCGCACTTGCTGAAGCAAGGTTAATCCTATTAATGGTGGCAAAAAACTTCAGATTAAGTGGAAAGTTTCCTAAAGCTCAACCAAGAGCTACTTACCGACCAAAGGGTGAGGTTAAAAACAAAGTTTCACTTCGTTAGTTAAGTGAAAAAGATGGGTACTCATCAGTTACCAGCAGGAGTGCGTATCCATATAACCGGTTCCAATAAGCAATAACCTTAATAACCTCCTCCGCCTTATCCTCTGGATAAAAGCCTTTGGTAATTACGCTAAACCAGGCAATCAAGGTAAGTGCTAAGGCGTAGATAACGTAAATAATTCCAAGAATGTAAAGCGGAATAGCTAGGAACCATTTAACTAGTGGCTTCCATGGTGAGAGCTTTTTACCACCATCAATTTCTGGATAGATCAATCTAACTTTTTGATTTGCCTCAATTGACGGGTATTGATCAGTAAGCACCAACAGGTATGCGGTAATGCGATTAGATAACTCAAGTAAAGCCTTGTTAAAAGCTAGGACATATGATGGATAAACATTACGAAACAGAAGAGATAACACAACTGGCAAAATTAAAAAGCCACCAATTACTCCTGGCAGATTATCTGAAAACTCAGAAAAGCTACTGATAAAAATCAGTACTGGAACTGCTAAAAAAATTCTAAATAAAGCGGTGTTTTTATCTCGGTTATCTAGATCAACATGAATCTCGGTGATGATTTGGTTACTCATATACCCAACTCTATCTAAAGAACCGGCAAATACCTGTTTAACTCATAGGCGCTTACCTGTTTTCGATACTCATCCCACTCAGCGCGTTTATTTCGTAGTACATACTCAAAGACATCCTCGCCCAATGTTTTCTTGACTAATTCACTCTTCTCCATTGCAGCAATCGCCTCTGCTAAATCAGATGGAAGTGGGGTGGGATTGATATTCTCAGTTAATTCATAATTTCCTTCAACACCAGCAATTCCAGCCGCAATAATTACGGCAAATGCCAGGTATGGGTTACATGCAGAGTCAGGGGATCTGACCTCAATTCGAGTTGAGGCCTCCTTCTTTGGTTTATAGGTTGGAATTCTCACCATCGCATTTCGATCCACCTGTGCCCAAGTAGCAAAAGCTGGTGCTTCTCCCCCGCCACTTAATCGCTTGTAGGAGTTAACCCATTGATTTGTGATGGCAGTTATCTCAGATGCGTGTTTGATAATTCCAGCGGTGAATGATCTACCAATTTTTGATAATTGCATTGGCGCACCCTCTTCATAAAATGCATTTTTTTCACCGGCAAACAAAGAGATATGTGTGTGCATGGCAGAGCCAGGATGATTAGTAAATGGTTTTGGCATAAATGATGCGTAAAACCCTTGATCTAATGCCACCTCTTTTACAACATGTCTAAATGTCATGATGTTGTCTGCAGTAGATAAAGCATCGGCATAGCGAAGATCAATCTCTTGTTGACCAGGCCCGCCTTCATGGTGTGAGAACTCAACTGAGATTCCCATCGCCTCTAATATCGTGATTGCTTGTCTTCTAAAATCATGACCAACTACAGATGGTGTGTGATCAAAGTAGC
>CAZDKV010000086.1:0-1860 GCA_964506125.1 uncultured Candidatus Nanopelagicus sp. | reverse complement strand
CAAAATGTGGCAGCTGCTTCAAATGCCGCTGCTAGTGCAGCAGCAACTGCTGCTGCTGCTGCTGAACGAGAATCGGCCGCCGCCGCTGCTGCAATTCGTGCCAGGCAAGAGGCAGATGCTGCAGCTGCTGCAGCTGCACTTGCTGCAAGATCTCAATCTGGATCTTCTGCTCCGAGTGTAAATGTGTCTTCGGCAGAAAGCAGGGCTGCCCTAGAGGCTGCAAATCGCGCGAGAGAATTAGAAAAACAAGCACAAGAGGCTGCCAAGGCAGCTGCTGAGGCTAAAGAAGCAGAGGAAAAAGCAGCAGCTGAAAAGAAAGCGGCAGAGGATGCAGCTGCGGCAGCAAAAGCTGCAGCTGATAAGGCTGCAGCTGCAGCACTAGCAAAAGAAGAGGCAAAACGTAATGCAGCAAGAAATCAAATTGCACGAGAAAAAGCAACCGCTAAAAAGTTAATTGAAAAAATAAAAGACGCTGCGATAAACACCTCAAAAACGATTACCAAATCATCACAATCTATTTCTTCAGCATATGAACAAGCATTAAATGAAGCAGCCAAATCTAATAAGGCTCTTGCAGCATTAAAGGAGCAGGAGAAGGTTGCACTTACAAATCTAAATCTTGCCAAAAATGAACTTTTATCTCTTAGCAAAGTGGTTGATAGAGCGGCTTTGGAACAAAAACAGGCAATCGCTGAGTATGGAAATGCTCAGTACAAGGTTATTCAACTTGAAATAAATATTGCCTCCACAGAAAAGCAATTGGTAAATATTGAAAAAGATATTAAGAGTACCGAGAAGTTTTACAATGAGTTGCAGTCAAAATATGAATTATTCAATAAGACAGCACAAGCAGCAGTCACCAAAGCAGCAGCAAGTAAGAAGGCTGCAGATGCTGCCTTTCAAGCATTGATGGCCGCAACCAATTCAAGTAGCTTGATTGCTACAGATTTGCAAAATTATTTGGAAACTGACTCTGATGGCACAATACCGAATACAAACGCAACCTCTGCATTAACCAAATTAAAAGAGCAGTATCAAAATGCCCAAAGCCAAGCTAACCGAGATAAGGCGCTTGCGGATAAAGCCCTAAATGATCTTCAAGGTGCCCGTCAAGCAGCCCTAAAAGTCAAGCAAACCCTCGATGAAAAGATTGCACAACGTAATAAATTAAAGAGTGATTTAATCTCTTTCAATTCAGATTTAAAAAGAGCAAAGGAAAATTTGGTTACAGCAAACAGTGTTAAAGTCAAAGCAGTCTCTGCCTACACCAAAGCAGCCAATGACTTAGCCCAAAAAACTAATAAGTTCCGTGAGAGTGAACTTAATTATCAAAGTGCTAAATCTGAAACAAAATATGAATTTGAAAATGCAAACTCCAAAAATGATCAGGTTCTTGCACTTAAAAAGCTCTCTGAGTGGAGTAAGAACTCAATCACCACCGCAAAAGAGATCATGAATAACATCGATGAAGAGGTAAAAAATTTAGAATCAAGTCAGGCGCTAGATCTAATAAGTAGCGATATTGAGATTGGATTTATCTCAACCTCAATTCCAATAATAATATTCACAACTGCTGCGTTGATAACTGTCTATGCCATCCTGCAAAGAAAAAGGCGCAAGTCAAAGATTGTTGAAATTGAACCTAATCTGCTAGAAGTTATGCGAAAGCGATCAGCGATAGCTACCTTAGATACAAAAACACGCAAGACCAAAGCCAGGAAAAAGTCGAGCTAACAGCTATTTACTCGCGCAATAGACACTAAGCGTAGGATTTATATAATTTTTTATTCCCAGCTGGTGATCTGCCAATATCAACTCCAGCTTTTTTTAACTCTTTTTTCAATTCATTTCGGAAAGTGT
>CAZDKV010000085.1:0-1862 GCA_964506125.1 uncultured Candidatus Nanopelagicus sp. | reverse complement strand
CGAGGAGCAGCTTCAAAGGTTAAAGAAGCAGGATTTGAGTATCGCGCTGCATATCAGTTAACTGATTTAGGTTTGTAATGAAAATACTTGTTACAGGTGGCGCCGGGTATATAGGTTCAGTATTAGTAAATAAATTAATCGAGCAAGGACATGAAGTAAATGTCATAGATGATTTAAGTAATGGCTTTAGCGAAAACATAGATCAGCGAGCGAATTTCACCAAAGGTTCAATTCTAGATAAATCTAACTTAAATCAAGCATTAGAAGGCGTTGAGATGGTTTATCACCTAGCAGCCAAAATTCGAGTTGAAGAGGGAGAAGCAAAACCTGAGTTATATAAAAAAGTTAATATCGAAGGGACATTAGATTTAATCAAAGCCTGTGTGGATAAGAAAATCAAGAAATTTATTTTTGCATCTACTGCAGCAGTTTATGGAGATCCTGAAGAGTTTCCAGTTAATGAAAATTCAAAGACCAACCCTGTAAATGTATATGGTGCAACAAAATTAGAGATTGATAATTACCTGGAAGCAAACGCCAAAGACTTAGGTATTTCGACGATTTCCTTCAGATTTTTCAATATTGGTGGTGCGCTTAAAACAAAAGAAGGCAAATGGCTGAAGATCAAACACGAAGGCGCTACGCATTTAATTCCGAGTATTTTGCATAGTTCAAGTGATAAACCACTTTTAATTTTTGGAAATGATTGGCCAACAAAAGATGGCACACCAACTCGAGATTTCGTACATGTAGTAGACCTAGCAGACGCACTCATTAAAGGGTTAAATAGGTTAGATAAATCAGGCAATCAAATAATTAATCTGGGTACAGCAACTGGCTCTACAGTCTTGGAGGTTGTAAAAACAGCTGAAAAATCTTTAAACAGAGTTATTTCATACAACTTCGCCAGTCGACGGGCAGGAGATAGTTTTGCATTAGTAACTAGTAATCAAAAAGCAAAAGAGATTTTAAATTGGCAACCTACTAAAACACTAAGTGATATTTTAGTTGATGCTCAAAATGAGTTACTTGCCAATGGTTAATTGCGAGTATAAATCTTTATAGTTTTTCGCCATCATACCAACCGAGAATTTTTCACTTAATAATTTATTTGCGTTGATTCCGGTTTGAATCAGAGAATTTTTATCATTTGAGAGTTCAATAATTTTCCGCGCAATTTCATCAGATCCACCATCGACTAAATACCCAGTTTGATTATTTGCAATAAACTCAGAGATACCGCCGACATTTTTGCTCAATGTTGGTTTAGCATAATTAGCAGCCTCTAACATAACTAAAGGCAGACCTTCATTTTTACTAGTAATTAACAGTAGATCAAAGGCTGAAACCCTTTCAAAAGGATTTGTGAGCCAACCAGTGAATTTAATTGGTAAATTTTTAGATTCTTTTTTTATGTCGTTATATAACTCACCCTCACCCACCATTACCAGCTCAAATTTATCTGGATTGGCATTGAACAAATTTTTGATTACGGCAACAGCCAAACTGGGGTCTTTTATTTGAGTAAACCGACCAATCCACAACAGTTTAAAAGTTTGATCATCATGAGTGGTTTGGGTGATTGCTTTGACCGGGATTCCTATCTGTATCACCCGCCACGGCAAATCTTTCCCTATTCCGAGCTTGAAAAGAGAATTTTTGGTCTCTGCAGTAACTGCAACAGCAACATCTGTATATCTACTCATTATTTTCTCAACCAAGGTGAAAATAATCGATTTATACCGAGCAAAATAACCATAAATTAGGTGACCATGAAAGGTATGAGCTACTGGGATCTTTCTATTTACAGATTTTGCCGCTAACCGTGCCAATACTCCAGCTTTTGAGGTATGGGTATTAAC
>CAZDKV010000084.1:0-1896 GCA_964506125.1 uncultured Candidatus Nanopelagicus sp. | reverse complement strand
ATCTTGGAAAACCGGTTAAAACTGATGCAAAGGATGCGCTGGCTCAATCTGCGCTAATAGATAGCGCATACTTAAGTGCCCAGCTTCCGGTTCGGCCGATTTTAAAAAATTTAGATCAGAAGTAGTTTTTGACCTTTAGCAACAGCTTCAACTCTGCCGGTAACTCCTAATTTGCGATAGAGATTTCTAAGATGTGTTTTCATCGTATTTTTAGAGATATGTAGCGTTTTACTTATTGCCTCTAAGGATTTACCAGAGGCTAGATGCTTAAGTACATCTATTTCACGAGCGGTTAATCCTTCACTACCAGCTTTGCTCGCCTCACTACGCTCCTTTAATCTCTTAATACAATCTCGGGCTAACTCTTCTAAGTAATATGAATGTTCTTCTTTAGCAATTTCAATTATCAAATTAATGTGATGATCTGCTTGTCTGATAAAGAATTCACGGCACCCAGTGATTTCACCTATGTTCAAGGCCTTTTTCATCCAATATTTAGGAGTCTTTCCAGCCTCTGCTTTGAACTCAGATAAATACATATACTTATAAATTTGCTCCTTGTAGCTTCTCTCAGGCAGCTCCATAACCTCTGTACGAGTAAGACTTTTGCCGCCAGAATTTTCAGTAAGAGCAGATTTAACATGCCTAACGTAAGGCAAATCTGGTGAGCGAGCGATCAAAAGATTACATCTTGCAGTGTCATTTAGAATAAATCGAATATAAAGTTCAGTAACATCGATCAGCCAGGCTAAATCATTTTTCTTCGAGATTGGATCTATCTCTTCGTTGAGGTGATTTAACCGATCCAAAGCCTCAGAGATTTTTGATTGGGCTGTTAAAATTCTAATTGCAAAAGTCTCTGCTAGAACATAGTAAAGTATTGATTTATTACGTTTTGCATCAACTTTTAATTCATTCAATTCATTTAAAGCCTGATCCAGTTTAGAAAACTCAAACATAGTTCTTGCAACGATATACTTACAATCTAGTGGCGCAGTTATTCCTACAAAACCATTTGCTTCTGCTGATGCTATTCCCATTTTTGCAAACTCGTTGGCTTTTATGTAATTTCCCTCTTCATAATAATTTAAGGATTTAATGGCAATCAGATGATATGAAATGTTAGTCCCGCCAAACTCGCTTACTAAATCCTCAACCTGTGACTGTGCAGCTTGTATTACAGGGAGATCTGAATATAGATGGCCAATCATTGATTTTATTCTTATGAGTATGGGTTTATCTATTCCCTCTAGATCGGTTGTCAGTACTGGTGTATTAAGTGCTGTATCAATTTGTTCTCTAGCTTTAACTAGATCACCCTCTGCAAAACAAATAAAGGAGCGTGTATAGGCAATAAGTTTCTCTAAAAAGTCTTGAATTTTTGTTTTATTTTTCTCAATCTCCAGTTCTAATGCAATAGCCTGAGCACTCACATAATCTAATTCAACTAAGTAACCCATCAGCGCAAATGCTTTTTGAAGAGCTTTACCCTCTAATGATTCATCGCCAGCGTACTTTGATAACTTAATTAATTGTTTTCCTTGACCGGTTTGAGCTAAATCTCTGGCGGTATTGGCAAACATCTGATAAATAAAATCAATATCCCCTCGCTCAATTGCCGATTCAAGGGCAGAGGTGGTGGCGCTGCGAACTGAGGGTGAGGAGATTGGGTTCTTCGCCATGGCTCAAGGGTGAGGCAAAAGGCCGTTTTTTAGTAGCGGCATCACCCCCTAATTGGGGTGAGTTAAGGGGGGATTTTTTTGGGATTGAGTGAAATTTGAGCGTGAATTTCACCTAATTCAGGTTGAGGATAAAATTTAGTTATGAGTTTACCTAAGGTGATCCTCTATTACACCTTCACCCCACTATCAGATCCAGCTGCAATTAGGATCTGGC
>CAZDKV010000083.1:0-1916 GCA_964506125.1 uncultured Candidatus Nanopelagicus sp. | reverse complement strand
GAGGAGTGATCCATATGGAACTACAAGTAAAAATTGATGATCTTAGAAAATGCAAGGTGTTTGTAGCAACACCAATGTATGGCGGTCAAGCTAATGGTCTCTATGTTAAATCTATTCTTGACCTACAAGGTATGCTCGGTAGCTATGGTATTGAGTCTCGGTTTTCTTTTCTCTTTAATGAATCTCTAATCACACGCGCACGAAATTATCTTGTTGATGAATTTCTCCGTTCTGGCTACACTCATCTTCTTTTTATTGATAGCGACATTCATTTTGATCCACAAGATGTTCTCGCACTTCTTGCACTTGATAAGGACATTATCGGTGCACCATATCCAAAGAAGTCAATCAATTGGAGTAATGTTGCAAATGGATTGAAGAAGAATCCAGATGTAAATCCAGGAGAACTTGAGAAGCTGACTGGTGATTATGTTTTCAATCCAGTTCCTGGCACAACACAGTTTCGTGTAACTGAACCTCTTGAAGTTATGGAAATTGGCACAGGCTTCATGCTTATCAAGCGTGCCGTGTTTGATAAATTCAAAGAAGCATATCCGCATCTGAACTACAAACCGGATCATGTGGGCCAAGCTAACTTTGATGGCACTCGTTACATTCATGCATACTTCGATACAGTTATTGACCGCGGTTACACTGTAGAAGATGTTATGCATCTTGTTAAGGAAGCTAAAGAAGGCAAAGAGGTTAAAGAGGTTGCACAAAAGATCCTTGAAACTCAAGCATCTGATCGATATCTTTCCGAAGACTACATGTTCTGTCAATATTGGAGAAAGATCGGCGGCCAAGTTTGGTTGTGCCCATGGATGAAGACACAGCATGTTGGCACTTATGCCTTCACTGGTGACATGGGTAAGATTGCAGAACTTACAGGAAGATTGAACTAATGATTATAGGACTGTTAGGCTTTGCCGGTTCAGGCAAAGGCACAGCAGCCGATATTCTAGTCAGCAAAGGATTTGTAAAAGAGTCCTTTGCTGATCCTGTTAAGGACGCTGTTGCTGCCATATTTGGATGGGAAAGAACTCTACTTGAAGGTGATACCAAAGAGAGTAGAGACTTCCGAGAAAAGAGAGACGAATTTTGGAGTGACAAATTTGGTTATGAAGTGACTCCAAGATATATGCTTCAACTAATGGGTACTGAAGCTGGTCGTGATACATTCAACAAAGATTTGTGGATACATTCATTAGAACAACGAGCAAACAGAAACAAGTTTACCGTTGTAGCAGATGTTCGTTTTCCTAATGAATGTGATTTTATTCGTCGTGTCAATGGTTTTATTGTTCGTGTTGTAAGAGGACCAGAACCAGAATGGTTCGATCATGCTCTTCATGACAATGCTTATCGTTCAAACGAAAAGATGGGCAACTATTATCCAAACATCCACTATTCAGAATGGGCATGGATCGGTCAAAAGACAGATTATGTCTTGACAAACAATGGGACTTTTGATATGCTGGAAGCTGATATTAAACATATGCTGAAAACTTTTATCGGCACAGATGTAATGAAAACTAAAATGGTAGCTTGAAGGAGCAATTTATTATGAAACTAAGTGAAAATACAATTTCTGTTCTTAAGAACTTTGCAACAATCAACGCAGGTATTGTCCTTAAGCCAGGAAAAATTCAACGCACAATGTCTGTTGACAAGTGTGTTCTTGCTGAAGTTACATTAGAAGATGATTTTCCATCTACATTTGGCATCTATGATTTGCCACAGTTTCTTGGTAACATCAGCGCAATGGATAAACCTGAACTCGATATTCAAGATAATATGGTCAAGATTAAAGATGGTACAATTAATCTGAACTATTATTCTGGCTCACCAAATCTTATTCCAACTCCACCAGAAAAAAGCCTTGAGATGAAGAAGGTGGATGTATCATTCAAACT
>CAZDKV010000082.1:0-1955 GCA_964506125.1 uncultured Candidatus Nanopelagicus sp. | reverse complement strand
ACAAGTGGTTCAAGTGGAATAACTGGTTCATCGGGCACTTCCGGTTCATCTGGTTCAAGTGGAATTTCTGGATCATCTGGAACATCTGGGACGTCTGGTTCTTCTGGTTCTTCTGGTTCTTCTGGTTCGTCTGGATCATCTGGAACTTCTGGTTCGTCTGGTTCATCAGGTGTATCTGGTTCCTCTGGTTCATCAGGAACTTCTGGCTCATCTGGTTCAAGTGGATTATCTGGTTCAAGTGGATCATCTGGGACATCTGGTTCATCTGGTAGTTCTGGTTCATCTGGATCATCTGGGACATCTGGAACTTCTGGTTCTTCTGGTTCTTCTGGTTCCTCTGGATCATCTGGGACATCTGGAACGTCTGGTTCATCGGGTTCTTCGGGATCATCTGGTTCATCAGGAACTTCTGGCTCATCTGGTTCGTCAGGTTCGTCAGGATCTTCTGGTTCTTCTGGAACATCGGGTTCTTCCGGTTCATCGGGATCATCTGGTAATTCTGGTTCATCTGGAACATCTGGATCTAGTGGAAGTTCTGGATCAAGTGGAACTTCTGGTTCATCTGGAATTTCTGGTTCATCTGGAACCTCTGGTTCATCTGGAACTTCTGGATCAAGTGGAACCTCTGGTTCATCTGGAACTTCTGGTTCAAGTGGAACCTCAGGAACATCTGGTTCATCGGGGATAAGTGGAACTTCGGGTTCAAGTGGAACTTCAGGAACATCAGGTTCATCGGGATCTTCGGGAATATCAGGTTCATCAGGTTCATCAGGAACATCAGGTTCTTCAGGTTCATCGGGAACTTCAGGTTCAGCTGGATCTTCTGGTACAGGATTCAACACAATAAATAATGCTGGTCTCTATCGTGTAATTTACTCCGATGGAACAACAAACGCAGCAACTGCCTCATCAAATCTAACAATAAGTGCCTCAACACTTACAATGACAGGTGATGCCGTAATTACTGGCAAACTAACTGCTCAAGAATTCCACACAGAATTTGTGTCTGCTTCGATCATTTACGAAAGTGGTTCGACTAAATTCGGTGATACGATGGATGACATCCATTACTTTACCGGTTCAATTGCAATCACAGGTTCAATTTCAACCCCACAATACATCGACTTTGTTCGTGCCGTCGGAGCAACTGTCCCGGCAACTTCAGAAGGTAGAATATATTACGACCAAGATGAAAAGGCACTAACAGTATTCAGTTCATTTGCCGATGATGGAATTCAAGTTGGTCAAGAAAGTGTGTTCCACATTACAAACAACTCTGGAACCGCAATAAATAAAGGTCAACTTGTAATGTTCTCTGGTTCTATCGGTGCTTCTGGTAGATTGACAGGACAACTTGCAGACCAAACAAAATTACCGTCATCCACGTATGTGATGGGTGTGGCGGCACATAATATCGCGAATAACGCAGAAGGATATGTAACATCATTTGGTAGAATAAAAGGTGTAGATTCAACAGGAACATCTGTTAGTGAAACTTGGAATGATGGTGATATTCTATACGTTCACCCAACAATAGCTGGTGCCCTTACAAATCAAGAACCTCCGGCTGGTAAATGGAAACTGATTGTTGCTGCCGTTGTGCATAACACTTCAAACGGAACAATCTTCGTTCGTCTTACACCGGGTAATAACATCGGTGAACTTGACAACATAAAGGATTCAAGTTCAACAAATGGTGATTTACTTGTCAAGAGTGGTTCTGTATGGTATAACACAAAACAACTTACAGGTTCTTATGGACTAACAGGTAGTTTACAGGCAACATCATTTACAGGTTCACTCTTTGGAACAGCCTCTTGGGCATCAAATGTTGTTACAACAAAGGGTGGTGAAGTCGTTGGAGCAACATTCACCGGATTCCCACTTAGAGCAACAGTTGCATTTGGTTCTGCTTATCCAAACACAAGTTATGCGATATCAGTTGTTGGTGAAGA
>CAZDKV010000081.1:0-1991 GCA_964506125.1 uncultured Candidatus Nanopelagicus sp. | reverse complement strand
TACTACTTGCAGTAAAGATCTGCGCACCCTTTGCCATAATCTTTAATCTCTTTGGACCCCTTGGTATTAAAGGTGGCTTAATTTATTTATTTGGCGTAGGTATGGGTGTTGCCTATAACTTCTACTTCAAATCCACACTCTTCTCACCCCTGCCATACGCACTTGCCTTTGCAGCATTGGTTTCATCGATAGTGATCTCAACTGATCAAACCCCACCAATTTGGTTGATTACCTGCGGGGCACTCCTTGGAGTAGCAGCGCACTTTGCAAATGTGCTTAAAGATATTGATCAAGATCTTGAATCCAAGATCAAGGGATTGCCGCAGCGATTGGGCAAGAGAGCATCTCGCATAATCTGTGCCAGCTTATTAATTGGCACAACATTGATCCTGCACTCACTAGTTGGCAATACGCCATTATTAGTAATTGGGCTAATAGCAGCAGCAATTACTAGCGTTGCACCGAACTCAGTAATCTTTAAGTCTTTGATTATTACCGTAATCATTGATCTAATCTTGTTGTTAAATGCAGTTGATTCTGAACTTGGTAGTTTAATTATTTAAATACTTGCCTTATTAAGGTATTACTAAGAGTATTGCCGTATGAGACGCCTAGTTGTAATTGCACTTTTACTCTCACCTCTTTTCCCCGCCAACACCCAAGCTGCTCCAATAGATGCACTTGCTGCATTAAATAATTTAGAGGTCAAGGGTAGAGCTGCTAAGACTGGGTATGCCAGATCCCAATTTCCACACTGGTCAGATCCAGATCGAAATGGCTGTGATGCTAGAAATGACACTTTAAAACGAGATCTTACAAATATCTCTTACAAGGTAGGAACTAGAGATTGCAAGGTGATTGCTGGGCAATTACTAGATCCATTTAGTGGAAAATTAATAAGCTTCTCAGTTACCGGTAAGGCAATTGATATTGACCATGTAGTTTCCCTATCAAATGCTTGGCAAACTGGGGCGGCCTACTTTGATAAAAATAAGCGCACCCTACTTGCCAATGATCCACTTAATTTGTTAGCAGTTGATGCCAAATTAAATAGAAAAAAAGGTGATGGTGATGCCGCCACCTGGTTACCACCAAATAAGGCATTTCGCTGTGAGTATGTGGCTAGGCAAGTTGCAGTCAAAGCAAAGTATCGGTTATGGGTGACACAGCCAGAGAAGGTGGCAATAGAGGAAATTTTATCTACCTGTGTTGGCCAAAAACTGCCGGCTTAATCTTTATCGGTAGAGTAAGAGCATGTGTGGCAGGTATGCGTTAAACATCTCAGGGGAAGATTTAGCACTTGAGTTTGCAGCAGGTAATGCCAATGTGGCGCTGATGCCAAGTAATTGGAATATCTCACCCACCACACCAATTCCATTTATTGCCGCCGATAATCTAGCTGGAGATAGCAGGCAGATAAATATTGCAAGGTGGGGATTAATTCCATCCTGGGCAAAGGATGCCAGCAGACAGGCAAATGCAATTAATGCCAGAGTGGAATCAATTGCAGAAAAGCCAACCTTTAAGAGTGCATTTAAATCAAGAAGATGTTTAATACCAGCAACTGGATATTATGAGTGGGCAACTGAGCTTGGCCAATACAAACCAAAGCAGCCTTTTTATATCTCAAACAAAGATAAGAGCTCAATTGCAATCGCTGGTATTTATGAAGAGTGGATTAATCCTCAAACATCATCTCCAATTACCACCGCTGCCATTATTACTAGAGAGGTAGTTGGGATTTTAAAACCAATTCATCACCGGATGCCGGTGATCTTGCCAAAGAGTTTATGGAGCACCTGGCTTAGTAATAAATCTTTATCCCCACAAGAGGTTAATGATTATTTAAAGATGATTGATATAAAGCAGGCAGATGCGGGCTTAACCTTTTGGCCAGTATCTGATGAGGTTAATAATGCAAGAAGTGCTGGTGCGCAGTTGGCAGCACAAATAGAGCTACCACCCTCTGGCACACTTTTTTAAAACCCCTT
>CAZDKV010000080.1:0-1993 GCA_964506125.1 uncultured Candidatus Nanopelagicus sp. | reverse complement strand
GCAGCGGAGCTTGCACTGGTAGCAGCAGCAGTTTCACTTGCTGCAGCAGCGGATGCATAACCAGCAATCGAAGCAACGGACGCAGCAGCAGTAGTTGCACTATTGGCTGCAGAAGTTGCAGAGGTAGCAGCAGCGGTAGCGCTTGCTGCAGCAGATGTTGCTGAAGTAGCAGCAGCTGTTTGGCTAGTTAAAGCAGATGATGCACTGGTTGCTGCTGCAGTTGCTGAGTTAGATGCTGACGTTGCTGATGTAGCTGCTGCAGATTGAGATGCAAGAGCAGAAGCTGCTGACGTTGATGCTGCGGTAGCAGAACTTGCTGCTGCAGTTTGAGAAGTTAAAGCACTGGATGCTGAGGTTGCAGCTGCTGTTGCATATGATGCAATAGTTGCTACAGATGCTGCTGCAGCGTTAGCTGAGTTTGCAGCTGAGGTAGCGCTAGTTGCTGCTGCAGTAGCACTGTTAGAAGCAGAGGTAGCCGATGTTGCAGCAGCTGCTACTTGAGCGTCAGCAAAGTCTTTACGAACAGCATCGCTAGATGATGTTGGTGTAGCAAGGTTTGTAATCTTAAATCCACCAGCAGATAGGTCAGAACCTAAAGTTGCGCTAGAGTATGTACCACCAGTAATTGTGGCAGTAGATGTAAATGTACCGCTGATTGTTGCACCAGCAATAGTTGGTGTATTAACTGTTGGAGATGTAAGGGTTTTAGAAGCGAGGGTCTGTGCTCCGCCAGTTCCTACAATATCTCCAGTTACTCCGTGAGCAGAGGTTGCAGCCTCATGAGAACGGAAGTCAGAGAAGTCTAATGCAGAAACACCATGCTCTACAGTTGCTCCAACCGAGTGTGCTTTAGAGCTCGTGCCATCAACACCACGAGTTACTGTATATGCAGTACCAACGAGGGCGGTTACCGTTACGATTTCTTCGTTAGCGGTATCCTTTTCAAGAATAAGTGTAAATGGATACTGCGATGGTAAACCAGAAGCAGCAGCCAGCGACAAGCTTGTGCTTGTCGTGCTAGCATCAATCGCGCTAGATAGTGTTGTCTTAGCAGCGGTTGAGCTATAATAACGTGCAATTGATGGCATGTATTACCTCGTATACTGTATTGTGTTTAGGAAGTTGGCTTGTTGCTTAGCGATTTCTTCGCTGAGGCGAACGGTGTAAAGCTGGAAGATATACTTTGCAGCGTTGGTAGACGCTCCAGCTTGGACTGGTTGGTCGAGGGCATCTGCAGATACTGCGGTTGCCGTAACCTTTCCAGGGTCTACTGTTGTAAGTAGGCGATACATAGCACCAAGGCGAACGACATCTTCGCAAGATGCTGGAAGACCACTAGCAGTTAACTCTTGGTTATCTGTAATGACTGTTGGGAACTTTGTATATTGAACATTGACTGTACGACCAGGCATTGGTGATTCTTTTAGAATCAAAGCCTGCTTGATTGTTGAAGTAGTGGTGTCGTAATAATTCTTATCGACTCGATAGTTTTTAATAATCTGCCATACGCCTGTTGAGTCTGGGACATCCCATGAGATACCAGTTATATCTTCTAACGCATCTGGTAGCAAGTATGAATAGTCAGCACCATTAAAAGTAAATGTATGGTATGTAATAACTGGGAAGTTCATTGCTTTAATGGTTTCGTTAATAGCTCGCTTAACTTGATTGCGAGGAAAGATTGGGTTGTTTCTTACAACCGAACCAGTTACGTGGCTTGTTGCTGTAGTTCCACGCCAGCCACGACCAATAACATTGCCAGTAGTTCCAAGAACTTGAATGGTTCCGCTGGTTGGGATAATCTTCTTTAAGTAAATTAGTTCATCATCTATCTCAACGATGCCCTTGCTCAGCGCAGTAGCATCATCAACCAACATGGTTGCGTCGCCAGCAGTTGTGGCGCTGGTAATAACCGTAACTGATTCTTGGTTTTTGACGTAAGAATTAACTTCGCCAAGGGTCTGTTCGGTCAGCTGGTTTAGTGTTGCCATTA
>CAZDKV010000079.1:0-1999 GCA_964506125.1 uncultured Candidatus Nanopelagicus sp. | reverse complement strand
ATTGTATGATTGAAATGGAATCTAAGATAAAGAGAGAAGGCAAGTGGGATGAATATGCAAAAAACATAATGAATTCAAACAAAAATGCTAGTCTAGAAGACTTTGAAAGAGCTGTAGAGACCTGGATGCAGGACAACGACACGTTTGTTTCTGAGAATGGTGAAGTGGAATCCTGGGCTGGTGGAGACAAGAAAAAGATGTACGAGGAGATAAAAGCCAATATAGAAAAACTAAAAAAGATTGATATTTATTGAAAATAGTAAAGTATGCCAGCTACATCAAAACAGCAACAAAAGCTCATGGGTATTGTACGTGCCCTTCAAAAAGGTGAAGTAAAACCTGGATCTGTATCTAAACAAGCACAAAAAATGGCCAAATCAATGGATCCTGCAGATGTAAAAAAGTTTGCAGCCACTAAACATAAAGGACTTCCTAAAAAGGTGAAGAAAGAAGGCGATGCAAGCAAAATGTATCTCGTTCGTAAGCCTATGGAAGGCATGACTGCCGAGACTCTTGTAATGGAATTGAATCCTCTTGAGGGCATTCAACCACTTAATATTATGCAAGATGATGTGCTCTCAGTACAGACTGACGAGACCGAGGCACAGAGAATTGCTGCTGAGGCATACGATAAGTATTGCAATGAGGTACAAGCTCTAGAAGAGAAGAAAGGCCAGACTTCTGATAAGATTAAAAAGGCTATCGATAAGCTTGAGAAAAAGCGTAAGGAGCATGTGGATCTGGCTAAAGAAGATCCTAAGAATGCTGCAGAACACAAAGAGCACATTGCAAAGATTGCAGCTCAGATAGACGATCTCATGTCCAAAATGGAGAAGATCGAGAAGTCTAAGAAGCAAATAGAGAAGAAGGAAGAAAATAAAGAAAAAATACATGAAAATGTAGGAAATCTTAATAAAGCAGAAAAAGATATTGTAAATTTAATTTTAGGAGATCAAATAAAAGAGGCTTCAATAAATCCTAATACAATACTTCAAAGAGTAAAAACTTTAGGAGCAAAAGGCCTTCTTACTTTAGGAATTATCTCTACAGTTTTAACTTCTTGTGGACCTAGTCTTGAAGATTGGCAAAAACAAGAAATAAAAGATCAAATAGAAATACAAGCCAAAGAACTTGAACAAAAAGAAAAACAAGCAGATTGGGATAAAGAAATGCAAAGGTTAAAATCAGATTTCCAAAAGCAAGGAGATAAATTAGATAGTTTACAATCTATAAAATAAAATGGATCAATTAGCCACCTTCATAGGCACTCTTATGCAGAGCCGTAACCAGGCTCACATCTATCACTTGCAAACAGAATCTTTTGCAGCACATAAAGCCCTGCAAGGGTATTATGAAGACATCGTAGATTTAATTGACGGCCTAGTTGAGTCCTATCAAGGTCGCTATGGTATTTTAAGAGGGTATAAGATGGCTGGTACTATCAAAGAAGATGGCAATCCTCAGATGTATTTTGAAGGTCTGGCTAAATTCGTTGAGACTATTCGTACTCAACTGCCACAAGACTCTTATATAGACAATCAAGTCGATGAAATTGTAGCTCTTATTGAGGCTACAAAGTACAAGCTTAAATTCTTGAAATGATGGAGAAGCCCTCGTTAGATCAAATTAAAAAGGGCATCGAAGTCGAAATGGAGCACACTAACGACAAAAAAGTGGCTCTTAAAATTGCATTAGATCACCTCAAAGAGGATCCTAAATACTACGATAAGCTAACTGCAGCTGGATTAGAAGAGGGCGAATGTTGCCCTCAGTGTCTATCAGAATTAATCGAGGAATGCTGGTCTAAGCCTATCGAAGAAGCAGAATATAAAGGCCGTAAAGTGCCTCTTGGTAAGCCAATGAAAGGCGACAAGAAGAAGTTTAAGGTCTATGTTAAAAATCAAAAAGGTAATGTCGTAAAGGTTGAGTTCGGTCAACCGGGTGTGAAGATAAAGAAGAATAATCCTGCTAGGAGAAAGTCTTTTAGGGCAAGACACCA
>CAZDKV010000078.1:0-2010 GCA_964506125.1 uncultured Candidatus Nanopelagicus sp. | reverse complement strand
GCAAAGATTGCCCATGAAAATGAGGTGCCATTAATTGTTGATAACACCGTGGCAACTCCTTATCTAATTAAGCCAATTGAGTGGGGTGCAGATGTTGTTGTTCACTCAGCAACTAAATTCCTATCTGGTCATGGCACAGCAATTGTGGGTGCGATTGTTGACTCTGGAAAGTTTGATTACGCCAGATATCCAAAGCGATTTAAGAGCTTTAATGAGCCAGATCCTTCCTACCATGGCTTGGTTTACGCCCAAGCACTTGGCGTTGGCTCTGCCTTTGGTGCAAACCTTTCTTACATCTTTAAGATTCGTCTAACTCTGCTTAGAGATATTGGAGCTGCAGTTTCACCATTTAATGCTTGGCTACTTGCCCAAGGCTTAGAGACATTATCGCTGCGTATGGAGCGACATGTTGAAAATGCTAAGGCAATCTCTACTTGGTTGGAAAAGCATCCACAGGTGGAAAAAGTTAATTACGCATCCTTGCCATCATCTAAGTGGAACAAGTGGGCAACTAAGTACTGTCCAAAGGGCTCTAGCTCAGTTCTATCTTTTGAAATTAAAGGTGGAATTGAATCTGGTAAGAAGTTTATTGAAGCGCTCAAACTTCACTCCCATGTGGCCAATATTGGTGATGTCCGAAGCTTGGCAATTCACCCAGCCTCTACAACTCACTCACAATTAACACCAGATGAGCAGTTAACCGCTGGTGTTACTCCAGGATTAGTTCGACTATCTGTTGGTATTGAAACTGTTACAGATATTCAAAAAGATCTTGAAACTGCCTTCGCAGCAGCTAAGTAATTTAATCTCTTTAAATTTTTATTTAAAAAGATTGGCTTACTAAAATGAGCAAAGTTAATCCGGCAGTTACCGGGGCATGGCTAGAGGGCCATCACCCCGGTGATCGCCAATTTCTAAAAATTGGTGATTTAGCGCTGGAGTCAGGTGAGGTATTACCTGATATTACGATTGCTTATCAAAGTTGGGGCAAATTAAATTCAACAGGTGATAATGCAATATTGGTAAATCATGCCTTAACTGGCTGGGCAGATGTTAATGGTTGGTGGCCACAGATGGTCGGGCCTGGTCTGCCATTTGATACTGATAAATACTTTGTAGTTTGTCCAAATGTAATTGGTGGCTGCCAAGGAAGTACTGGTCCATCCTCATTAGCACCAGATGGAAAAAGATGGGGCTCAAGATTTCCATCACTGACCATAAGAGATATGGTGGCGGCAGAGCTTGCGTTTACTAAAAAGATTGGCGTAAATAAGTATCAATTATCGGTTGGCCCATCCTTAGGTGGCATGCGAAGCCTGGAGTGGGCAATTGAGCATCCAAATTTAATCGGTGCAATCTGCACAATTGGTTCATCCGCCGTTGCAACTGGTGATCAAATTGGTACTGCCACAATTCAAATTAGAGCAATTAAGAGTGATCCCTACTTTAATAATGGTGATTACTATGAACAAGATATTGGCCCAATTGAAGGCATGGGAATTGCAAGAAGAATTGCACACCTAACTTATCGAACTGAATCTGAGATGGATGTTCGCTTTGGTCGAGAGTTACAAGGTGATGATACGGGCCGGTTTGCAGTTGAGTCCTATCTAGATCATCAAGCACAAAAGCTGGCCAAAAGATTTGATGCCAATACCTATATTTCATTAACCGAGGCGATGCTCTCCCATGATGTTGGCCGAGATCGCGGTGGGGTGGCAGCCGCCCTTTCTAAGGTTAAGGTGCCACTACATATCGTCTCGATTGATAATGATCGATTATTTCCACCTAGGTTGCAGCAGGAGATAGCAGAGCTGGCCCCATCGGTTTCCACCCTGCACACCATTTCCTCCCCATTTGGCCATGATGGCTTCCTAATCGAAGTCGAAACTGTGGGTCAGATCATTAAAAATGCGCTCAACCTGGCAAAAATCTCAAATTAATCAATTTGGATGTGCATTTACCCCTGTGGACAATTTATAATATAGCCAGGAAGTCAGGCGGTTTAAA
>CAZDKV010000077.1:0-2051 GCA_964506125.1 uncultured Candidatus Nanopelagicus sp. | reverse complement strand
GCTTCTACCTCTTGGTAGAACATGAACTCGCGCTTCTGCCATACGAGATACTTAGGCATTTAGTCCCTTCCTTTCTTTGTTTTCGGGATGCCAGAATGACTCCCGAACATCACGTCCGAACGCAACTTGCAACGCTTCAGCAACCTCGTTGCTGATGTCTGTGTATTCATTGCCGTATAGATAACTTGCTTGTGGAATAGACGGCACATCACTATCTTCGGTGTAATCACCGACAATCATGACTCGGTCGCCAGCCCATCGCCCAGATACACTGGTTCGTGGCAGGTCGCCACCTCCACGAGCAGGGCTAGTCATCACGAGCAGATACATTGCATCGGCAATCGTTCCTTTGAACGCGCCTAGTTGTTCGACTTGCTTTGCACCGAGCCCTATTCCATAGGGCTCAACGCATTCTTTCTTATCGTAATTAACGAGTAGGTGATACTGACCCATTGTATTTCTCCGTTTCTTTGATGGTGCTAATCACTTGATTAGCAATGATTCTGTGTGGGTAATCGCCCACGTTTGCAAGCATCTGGCGTAGTAGTAAAGCGCCTATCTCTGACACCTTATCTTCTACGGCAGTAGCCATCTGGTCTATCAATACATCCCACTCCTCGCGGAGATAGGCGGTCGTTGCTACTAGGTCGCAGTCCAACTTTTTGACATCGTCAACTAGTTCGTTCCACGAATCTCGGTCATTCTCAATGACCAATAGCCAATCGTTTGCGAACTGCTCGGCGAATAAATCGCTAAGCGATTTAGTTATCATCGGCATTACTTTTTCTCCTTTGCTAGTTGGTTTTGTGCTTCACTTATCGCTTGCTCTAGTGCGTAATACATATCTTGGAACTCGTAGTTCTCGAAGATACTGACGGCTTTCGCCCACACCTTCTCGGTGAGCGCGTCCTCATCTTCTGTGCCATACTTTTCCAAGTCCTCTTGCGTATACCAGTTGCCTGCGATTACGCTGTTAGGGTCTAACTCCTGTAGGAGTTTGATTGCTGTTGCTACTATCATTGCTCACATCCTTTGCATTC
Source organism: uncultured Candidatus Nanopelagicus sp. (assembly GCA_964506125.1). Classification (GTDB taxonomy): domain Bacteria; phylum Actinomycetota; class Actinomycetes; order Nanopelagicales; family Nanopelagicaceae; genus Nanopelagicus. Next base: position 1,011 of record CAZDKV010000077.1, on the reverse strand, counting down.
GGGACGGAGGCAATCACCGCATGTGATGACTGCCTCCATCGAGGTTTGGTCTGGGCTACTCACGAACTGTGGTTTCCCAGTGGTTGTCTATATCAGCAGACCTTTGGTCTGCTATCAAGAGATGCCTGCGCCACTCTGTATCACGGCGCAACATGCCAGCGAGAGCCCCGATACCGAGGCACATTCCTGTATAACAGATGAACAGGATGGATAGGATTAGGTCGTTGCTCATACGCGAGCACCGCCCTTGATGGTGAGGTAAGCCTTTGGCTCTACCTCTAGCACGGCTTTGAGCACATTATCGAAGTTTGGATATTGGTTCATTGCCTTGAGGATTGCCTCAATCTTCTTCGAAGATTTGGCAGTTGGTGTGGTGATACGAACCTTGGCGAAGACGCGCTTGTCGTCTGCCTTGGATATGTGAACAGTGCCGTTCTTCACGACACCGTTTAGGGTTTTGGTTGCTACTTTTCTCATGGTGTTTCCTTTCTGCCGTCAGGATTTCCGACTGGCTCGACATATATAAGCAGAACTATGTTCTGCTATCTTGAGATGTGTGTATACGCTATGAATAGCGGATGCGTGTGCGAGCTGTTAATAGCACATACGCTATGCGTGTAGACAGGCGCGTGATGTGGGTGTGGCGTGTATGTCATGTGCCATGTGTGTCGGGTCATGTGTCATGCCATGGGATACGTTAGACACGCCGTATTTACGCTCAGCCAGACGGCTGAATTTGACAGGTGTGGGGCTCTTCGTGTATTCTGTATTCCATCGCCGAACGCTGGGTTCGGTGATTTCAACGAAAGGCACGACAATGGCTACAGCATGGACACACGATGACATGATGGTCAATCTCAAGGCGTATGTGCAGGACGCAAAGCACGAGTATGGAATTCCTAACCTCGACTGTGCGCCCGATTGTGAGTTAGTTCCAGTTCGTTTCGCACAGATTGGCGACCTAGTTCCACTAGGTAAGGGTCGCGTAGGTGTAGTGTTCGACATCGCGGA
>CAZDKV010000076.1:0-2061 GCA_964506125.1 uncultured Candidatus Nanopelagicus sp. | reverse complement strand
GGCACGTTGAACGTTATCTTTCCACCATTCACCAGACTTAGCAACACGCATACGGTCATCAGATAGATCAGATAGAGAGATCAATGCAGAACGACGAACACCACCGACAACAACGATTTCTGCAATCTTACATACAATATCATGGCATTCGATTGTTGTCAAACGACGGCCAGCAGCCTTCTTGAATGTGTTGACGCAAAACTTAAACAAATCTTCAAGTGGTCCTGGACCAGATGCACGACCACCAAATGTCTTAAGCGGTGCACCTGCAGGACGAACCTTTGACAAATCCCACTGTGGAATCTGACCTGCGTAGAGCAAGTGAATAAGTTCTTTCAATGCTTTTGCCCAACCGAGTTTGCTATCAGCAACAAGAATTGTTGTTTCTGTTGGATGAAAATCATCTGCAACGATTGGCAACTGTTCTGTAAACTTCGACTCAACAGAAAAACCAACGCCTGTGCCATTCATAAGAATGTATAGAATTTCATCGAATGAACGAGGAGAATCTACAGCAACATAGGAGCAATTATATCCTGCAACATTCTCACGCTTCAATGCTTCACCTGCTGTCATCAAGCAACGCATTGATGGCATAACTTTAAGTGAAAGAACAGCTTCTTCTAACTGTTTGCGTTCTTCTTTTGTAAGTGCATAGCCTGTTGTTTCTTTAACATGTTCTTCAAAGAAATTAAAATAACGTGCTACAGTTTCATCCCAATTCTCACGACGGTTTTCATCCCATAACCAACGAGCATATCTGCTCTTGTGGATGAATTGCTGATATTGCGTAGGCAAATAATTACTAACGGACATAGTTCTGCTCCTAATACTTTTTTGATTATTGTAAAATTGATTTTAGTGAAGGGAATTGATCACAAATAACATCCCAACATTGTGTAGCGATTTCGCGGTGTTCTTTCTGTGTACCATTGCTCATACGCAATTCGCAATAGTGAATCCATGAACGTAATGATCCTGCCATATACATGCGTGAAACTGTAAGACCTTCTGGCAATACTGCACGAGCCTGTTCTTTTGCAATGTTATTTGCCAGTGCCCATTCGTATGCTTCCTTAGCAGCCTCAATGACCTTGAGATGTTGCTTGCGCCATTCTTCTTTGAGCCAACCGCTGTTCATAAGCGTCTTAGGATCCAGGATGAGATTGTCAGGCAGTTCGATGCTGTTCTGGCGATTCTTCTTATCCTGCAGTCGTGCTTCACGAGTTACGAAACCCAATGATTGTGTTGGGTCAGCATAACGCTGTGAAAACTCTTGAAATGAAAACGAACGATGGCGCAAAATCTGTCTCGCAATATCTCTTGTTGTGTTTATTTCTAATACGATATGCACCATCTCAAACGGTGACCAGTGTTTATTCTTAGCAAGATACTTCAACAACTTTTCAGATGTATCAGTATTATTTTGATTTGCAGGATTTGAAACTCTCGCAACATAAGCTACAAATTGTTCAACATTCATCATATGACCATCAAACTCTTTGCCTTCTACATTACCGCCAACAGGAACAAGAGGTTCTGTAATTGCAACTAACTTCACACTTTTTTCCATACTGTAAACTCCATTTGCGCTTTCAACTCTTCGTGTGTATTCTTATCTATAATATCTTGGACCTGACTAGCCGACATTCCGTTGATAATCATATCATTAATATCTTTATCAACAATATTTTTTGGCCAGATGCAAACTTTTCTACCCATATCAATAGTCTTTTTCATGTGTTTGACAATATCAGGATTGCGTGGTTCATTATCATAAACAAACACATAATCCTTGTTGCCGAGCAAAAGAATAGCATTATACAATGATGCGTCCATCATTGCAATAGAATTTTGTAGAAAGAGACTATCAATAGGGCCTTCTACAACATATATTGTTTTAGTGAAATCTATTTTGTTTAGACCAAAAACTTTTGGACTGTCTTCGTCTAGCTTTATTGTTATATATCTAATCTTGGATTTGCCTAATGCTCTTCCTTGAAAGCCTAACAAAATATTTTTTTCATCATAAAATGGTATTATGATTCTTTTCTCGCCTTC
>CAZDKV010000075.1:0-2108 GCA_964506125.1 uncultured Candidatus Nanopelagicus sp. | reverse complement strand
CTCCTTCAGCGCTGCTTAAGGCCATGAATTGAATGTTTACGATCAAAATTCCAAGGAGTGCAAAACCTCTTAAAACATCTGGGATTATTTCACGTTGCATACTCATCTCCTTTTACTAGATCTTTATATCTAATGCCACTACTGCAACAGCAATTACTATCGCCCATAAAAACATACTTACCGTAATCAGGATTGAGCTTCGAAGTGGTTTAACTCCTGCACTGACTGCAGCAGCTGCAGCAAATTGCGTGCCAATTAATACTGGACCTAATGCGGCTAAGCCATAAACTCCATACTTATCAAAGGCCTTCAATGCCTTTTCAAGTTTTGGAAGTTGTGCTGATTTACCCTTTCTAACCCTGCGATTAATAAGCCTGGCTCTGATATTTGAGGCAAAGTAGGCAAAGAGAAAAATAGTAATTGCATTACCAAGTGATGCTGCAATCACCGTTGCGACTGGATCTAAGCCGACCACAATGCCAGCTGGCACAACTGCAATCGCTTCCATCCAAGGGATAGCGCCAGCTATAAATACACCCAGTAACCCAAGGCTTTCAATATCTAACATATTTTGAATTTTCTTTAGATATCCCGCTCACGCCAAGCCATCACCATTGAAGGCAGTGAGGCAGCTGTCATCAATAAGGAGATATAAACAAAACCAGCATCACTCTGTTCACCAGATGAAAATGGACTACTCTCGGGAGCAATGGCAAGAAGTAATATAAATACAAAAAAAATAGGGCCCAGTAAAAGATAGGAGTATCGATAGTTAGAGTTTCGAACCGCCCTTTGGCGCTCATCTAATAGCTCATCTGGTGCTTCAGCAATTCCTCTAACACTTACTCTTAACAAACTAAAGCCAGTTATTAGTAACAAGGCCACTGTTATTAATACAAATAGTGGAATCAGACTATCTTGGCTAAACCAAGCCTTAAACTGCTTGTAGTAACTACCAGATGCTAAAAGTGCAAGAAGGATTGCATAAAGTACAACAAATATTCGTCGGTTCTTTTGTGTTCGCAGCCAATTAAACCCTTTATTATTTAAGAGACCTTCAATATCTTTTTTGGTGGTCCCCTCCATCCAATAAATTTTATTTTTCTTAGACATATCTATCTTCCTTTCTTAATAGGGGTTAGTGAAAAAAGATCTGAAATCTCTTTATTAAGTGCTTTGGCTATCCGCATAGCTAAAACCAAGGATGGGCTGTACTCCTCGCGCTCTAAATATCCAATGGTTTGGTAATGAACCCCGACCTTGTCGGCTAGTTCTTGCCTAGATAAGCCCATTTCATTTCGGGAAACCTCAATTCGGTTATAGACCGGCTCTTCTGGATTCCGGCTCATAGAAGTAGCATATATGCTATGTAGCATTAATGCAACATATAATTAATGTGTCAATTTTCAGAGGGGGAAGAGGTTGTTACGAAAAACCTTGCCTAGAGCACAATCCCTAATGACCGCTGAATACTTTTTAATACCATCGGAAAATCTGAAGGTGACATCAACCCTTCAATAGCTAACGAACTTGCCCCGTGTACAGCAGACCAAACGATTACTTCTCCACCATTTCGTGCACTCTTTGTAATTACGCCTTGAGCCAGTAGTTCATCAAGAGCTGCTCGAAGTAAATTCCAAGCCTTACTGTCATGTTCTTCCATACTGATTTCGCAGTAACCACCAAACATGAGTCGATATAGGTTTGGTTCAGAAGTTGCCCAGGCAAAGTAGGCATTTCCCATTTCTTCAAACTTCCTAATGGCAGCTGATGCTCCTGTACCTTTAATATTTGCAATTGCCTTTTCCTGCATTGTTGCCAGGCGATCGAAGAGCACTTCACTTATTGCACTGACTAAAGCATCTTTGTCCCTAAAGTGGTGATAACTCGCACTCGGGCTGACACCAATCTCTGCTGAGACTGCTCTGAGAGATAACTGATCGGGGCCGTACTTGCGAACCAATGTAATCGCCGCACCCACCAAGGCACTCTCTAGATTGCCGTGGTGATACGGGGCCTTAGTTGCAGTCTTCGTTGCCATAAGAAAATCTTCCCAGCAATCTTGACAATGTTCAAATAGCCACGCATAATCTGAGCAGTGTAAAGAT
>CAZDKV010000074.1:0-2142 GCA_964506125.1 uncultured Candidatus Nanopelagicus sp. | reverse complement strand
CTCACTTTGATGAATCGATCTGCTGTGATACCTGCCTGGGGCAGGGGCCGCAAAAGCGTAGATTTTTTTGATTCCAACACTTTCGCCACTTGTCTTAATCGACATGGTGTAGCGAGTGTCGATTTGTTCGACATCCTGCCAACCAATCAAGTAATGGGTGAAGGGATTTACGATTTCAACTCCTTCATCAAAGAAAACAACCTTAGGATGAATAAAAATTTGGTAGCTGATCAAACAAACCAAAGCTCCCCAGATACTGGCAACAATCAACCCAAAGTTAAATCCATAATCAATAATTTGCAGATAGAGCATCGTGGCCACGATCCAAAGAGCCATCCCAGCAAAAATGTAGCCACTTTTAGGGCGAAAAATTTGCGGATTATTCACCAGAGCATCTTCTCATGTAGTTCAGAAAAGCAGGTAGCGTAAATGTCAGATCCAGTACTGCAAGTACGTAATTTCACTGTTGAGTTTTGGGTTGATGGCTCCTGGTATCCAGCTGCAGTAGATATGAACTTTGATGTTCAAGCAGGTAAAACTCTCGCCATTGTGGGTGAATCTGGATCAGGTAAATCCACCACCGCAATGGGAATCATGGATCTATTGGCCTCAAATGCGCGAATGAGTGGCAGCGTTAAGGTCAAGGGAAGTGAAATGATTGGGGTTGCCAAATCACAACTTCGAAAGTTTCGTGGCCGTGAGGTAGCTTATATTTTCCAAGAGCCGATGACTGCATTAAATCCGGTTTACACAATTGGTTTTCAAATAGTTGAAACTCTTCGTACTCACTTTGATATGGGACCAAAGGCTGCTAAAGCTCGCGCAATTGAGTTAATCACCTTAGTTGAGATTCCAAACCCTGAGCTTTCATTTGATAAGTACCCCCATCAACTCTCTGGTGGTCAACGCCAGCGAGCGATGATTGCTCAATCATTGGCTTGTGATCCGGCACTTCTAATTGCAGATGAGCCTACAACAGCACTTGATGTAACAGTGCAGGCTGAAGTTCTTGATTTAATGCGCGGACTTCGCACCAAGTTAAACTCTGCAATTTTGCTAATCACCCACGATATGGGTGTGGTGGCGGATATGGCTGATGAGATATTAGTGATGAAGGATGGTTTAACGGTTGAACATGGCACTGCAGATCAAATCTTTAACAAACCAAAGCACCCTTACACACAATCTCTGCTTAAATCAGTTCCAAAATTAGGCACGGTAAAACAACGCGCAGCTATTGATAACAAGAAGCAGCCGGTAATTAAGTTAACTGATGTAACTATTGCCTATCCAAAGCGGGGAAGAATTCCAGAGTTTGTTGCAGTGAAAAATTTTAATTTGGAGATATATCCAGGTGAAATTGTGGGCTTAGTAGGTGAATCAGGCTCTGGTAAAACTACGGTAGGTAGAGCTGCAATTGGTTTGATTCCAATTAAATCTGGAAAGCTTGAGATTGTTGGAAAAGATATCTCCAAGGCGACTCAAAAAGAGTTGTTCCCAATCCGACGTCACACAGGAATTGTCTTCCAAGACCCAGCCTCCTCCCTTAACCCACGTCTACCAATCGGAGAGTCAATTGGTGAGCCAATTCTTCTTGCTGGACTGGCAAAAGGCGCTGAGTTAAACCACCGGGTTGAGGAGCTGCTGCAACAAGTTGAGCTTCCAAGATCCTATCGAAATCGTTTTCCTCATGAGCTCTCAGGTGGACAACGTCAACGGGTTGGAATTGCAAGAGCACTAGCGCTAACTCCTGACCTGCTTATTGCAGATGAGCCAACATCAGCACTTGATGTTTCAGTTCAAGCAAGATTCTTAGATCTACTTCTAGAGTTACAAGATAAGTTGAAGTTCGCCTGCTTGTTTATCAGCCATGATTTAGCAGTAGTTGACATACTTGCTCACCGAATTGCAGTTATGCAAGAGGGACGTTTAGTTGAAGAGGGCGATCGAGATAGTATTTTAAAGAATGCTAAGAATGAGTACACCCGCAGATTAATTGCTGCCGTTCCGGTTCCAGATCCTGCTGAACAGAAAAAGCGTCGTGAGGCAAGGTTGGCCGCTAAGTGATTACCAATGTAGATGCTGACTTTTTAGCACTACCTCTTGATAATTGCGCAGATGCAGCAATTTCAGCAGGTAAAG
>CAZDKV010000073.1:0-2158 GCA_964506125.1 uncultured Candidatus Nanopelagicus sp. | reverse complement strand
CTGATTGCATAGCTGTATTAACAAAGTTAACATTAGCTGTTGCAATATTGGCCACGTTAAATGCGGCTTGCATTGCTGTATTAACATAATTAACGTTGGCAACAGCAACGTTAACCTGAGCAAACGCGGCCGCAGCATTGACGTTGGCTCTGAATGCTAATAAGTTAGATGTGTTTGCAAAATCAAAAACGGTATTAACTAAAGTTGGATTAATGTAAATCCATGTACCGTCATCTCTTAAGAATCGACTTGACCATGTAACCGTTTTAGGTACAACACCATTGATTGTATTTGAAAACAATGGCATTTGATTGATGAAATCAGAATAACTTAAGTCTTGAACTTCACCTTGACCAGCATTATTTGCACGACCCTTAACTGTTCCTTGAGAAACGTTTGCAAGTTTTTGGTTACCAACTGTATTATCAATAATGATTGTACCGTTAACCGCTGTAGCAGATGCGTTAGCTCTTGTAAATGCAGCATTAATCCAGTTAATTGTATTTTGACCACCAAGCCATAGATTGCTTGTAATAAGATCCGCATTCAACACGGCCAGTGTCATGTTGTTCGAGAATGCACCGATATGATTGTTTATCGGTTCAACATCGTAACCATTAAACAAGTAATACATCTTGTTTTCGTGTTCACGATAGAGACCTGTGTGAACGTTAGCACCTGTAGAATTAACATAATTAGCAATAAAACCAATATCTACTAAGTCTGAAGAATAATTATTACCTGCAAGATAAAGAAGTGGATCGGTAACTCTAAGTGTGTTAGCTGTGATGAAAGTTGTATTACCTGTAACAAAAAGATTACCAGCAACAGATAAATCGCCAGTAATTGTACCACCAGATGTGGCTAACTTTGTGTTGGCATTAATGTAAGCTGCATTAGCGGCATCAAATGCTGCCGATGCTGCTGCTTGATTGATACTGACGTTTGACGCTGTTGTGATACGACCGAATTGATCTATTTGAATAACAGGAATAGCAGAAGAACCGCCGTAATAAGCTGCTGTTACACCCGTTGTTGTTAGACCAAGATTAAGGCCGTTTGCCGTATTGGCATATGTTATACCATTACCAGTTTCAATATTAAATGATGATGAGTTTGAGTTGGCATAAACGATGGTTAGATTACCACCACCTTTGATAACGAACTGTGTGAATGTTACGTTTGAACCAGCATTAGCTTTATTGAATGCGGCATTGGCAGCTACGAAAGCTGCAATCGCATTAACGTTGGCTCTAAAGGCCAGTAGGTTTGCTGTATTCGCTTGACCAAAAGCTGAATTTGACGATGTATATGCAGAATTAGCTGTATTGAAAGCGGCGTTAGCGGCTTCAAAGCCAGCTGAAACTGTAGCACCTGAACCTGCCGCATTGGCAGCATCATAAGCGGCTTTAATTGAGGAAACGATATTGTTTCCAGATACGACTAGATTGCCTGTAAGATTTGCATCACCTGTGACAATAAGCCCATTGCGGGCTATAAATTCTTTATTGGCCATAGTTCCCTTTCCCTACAGGCTCTTATTTTTATTTAGCGATTAGTTGTTCTTAAGACATTAAATGTTGTATTTGTAAATGAAGGAACAACATTAAGTCTTACACTTCCTAACAAATATGTTCCAGTAAATGTAAACAAACTGTTGCCAGTTATCACATCACCATATTGAGAAATAAATGTATTAGAATCATTATGAATCAAATTAATTTCTGTCAAATGCTGATCTGTTCCAGAGTTAGCTGATATTTTATAAAATACCGCACGACCTGATGTATTAGCAAAACTATCTAATATCTGATCCGTAATAGTTGAAGTTAATACAATAAAACTTTTAATTTCAGAATAGCCAACATTAATAGTGTTAGAACTTAATAGTGTTAATCCGCCAGTTATTGTTAAGTCACCAGCAAAGGTACTGGTTGAATTAGCTAAGGCTAAATTAGCTTTAGAGAAAGCGGCATTAGCTGCACCAAATGATGAGTTGGCTGCATCAAATCCTAAGTTAGCTGTAGTAAATGCGGCCGATGCTTCTACGTTTACAAAGTTAACATTTGCTTGAATTATTGCAAGAAGATTTGCTACATCAAATACTCCAACGTTTGCTGCATTAGCTTTATCGTATGCTGCATTTGCTGTGATGATA
>CAZDKV010000072.1:0-2245 GCA_964506125.1 uncultured Candidatus Nanopelagicus sp. | reverse complement strand
CCAATCAATACTTTCTAATTGAAGAGAAAGTAGATTTGGGACCTCAAGAGGTTCACGAATCTTTGCGAATGAAACACGACGTGGAGCATGAGATTTAATTTTTGAAGCGGCCAAAGTTTCCTCCAGTAGTTAACTGCGTTAAAACACACGGCTACCGCTAGGTCATAGCCGCTATATGCCGAGGACCTTTTGGTTTTAAAAATTGTGAAGGGGCAGAGTATCTAACCTCTGCCCCTCCTGTCTAATTTGAGGTACTTACTTGATTGTGACCTTAGCGCCAGCAGCCTCAAACGCAGCCTTCGCCTTATCGGCGGTTGCCTTATCAGCCTTCTCCAAGATAGTTGCTGGGGTGGCATCAACTAGATCCTTGGCCTCTTTTAGACCCAGGCTGGAGTTAAGTGCGCGAACCTCTTTGATAACTGCAATCTTCTGAGAACCAGCATCCTCAAGGATGATGGTGAACTCATCTTGTGCAGCATCTGCAGCTCCGGCGGCGGCGCCACCTGCAGCAGCAACTGCAACTGGTGCAGCAGCTGTTACATCAAACTCTGTCTCAAATGCTTTAACAAACTCTGTTAGCTCAACCAAAGACATATCTTTGAACTGACCTAATAGATCTGCGGTGTTTAGCTTTGCCATTGTTCTTTCCTTTTCTGCTAATCCCGACTCCAACTCTTGGTATGAGTACGGGGGTTGGGGGTCGGTTTAGTTTTCTGTGCTTTCAGCAGCAGGTGCTGCTTCGGCGACAACCTCTGGTGTTGCATCCTGTGCAACTGGTGCTTCGGCAACTGGTGCCTCTGCCTTTACTTCAGCTACAACCTCTGCGGCAACTGGTGCTGGTGCACCTGCCTCCATCTTGATGCGAAGTGCGTCAAATGCACGGGCTGCCTTAGACATTGATGCCTTCATAGCACCAGCAATCTTGGCTAGCAGAACCTCGCGAGATTCAAGATTAGCTAGTTGCATAATCTCAGCAGTTGTTACTGCCTTGCCATCAAAGATTCCACCCTTAATTACAAGAAGTGGGTTCTCTTTAGCAAAATCACGTAATGCTTTAGCAGCATCAATTGGATCGCCCTTAATAAATGCCACAGCAGATGGGCCGGCAAGTAATGCTGGATCTAAATCAACGCCTGCCTCTTTTGCAGCAATTTTTGTCAAGGTGTTCTTTACTACTGAATACTTGTTTTTTACGCCAAGTGATCTACGTAGTTGCTTCATTAAACCAACGGAAAGACCGCGGTACTCAGTCAGCACAGTTGCATTTGCGGTGCGGAAATCTTCAACGATCTCTGCCACAGCAGCTGTCTTCTCTGGGGTTGCCATTTGGCATCCTTTCTAAATAAGAAAAACCTCGGCGCATAAATGCACACGAGGTAATCGTTGGCACCTATGCGGGTTGTTTTTCAACAATTACCTTTTAAAGATTTACTTTAAAAGACCTGCAGTCTTTGGTTTCTAGTCTTACTAATTTCTTAGTCTGACTTGAATAAGCCAAGGGTAGGCGGTTGGGCCTACCCAAGTCAAAATTACTTACTTTATTGAATCTGGGCTCCACCATCACGAGCAACTGAGGTATCTATCTTGATGCCTGGGCTCATTGTGGAGGAGACGGTGGCGGATTTAATAAATCTACCCTTTGAGGAGGCTGGCTTAGAACGCATTACCTCTTCAATTGCAGCAGCATAATTTTCAGCCAATTGTTCGGCGGTAAATGAAACCTTACCAATTACAAAGTGAAGGTTTGAATTCTTATCAACTCTAAATTCAATCTTTCCACCTTTAATATCAGTTACAGCTTTGGCAACATTGGTAGTAACTGTTCCAGTCTTTGGGTTTGGCATTAAACCTCGCGGTCCAAGAACCTTTCCAAGTCGGCCAACCTTTCCCATTAACTCTGGTGTTGAAACTACTGCGTCGTAATCAAGACGACCCTTGGCCACCTCATCGATTAATTCATCAGCACCCACAATGTCAGCACCAGCTGCCCGTGCTTCTTCAGCGCGCTCGCCACCTGCGAAAACTAAAACTCTTGCTGTCTTACCAGTTCCATGTGGCAGGTTAACTGTGGAGCGAATTGCTTGATCTGCTTTCTTTGGGTCAACACCCAGAAAGAGTGCGATATCAACAGTTGCGTCGTATTTAACAGTTGAAGTCTCTTTAACTAACTTCATTGCTTCGCCAGGCATATAAAGATTATCTAATTTAATCTTTTCTGCAGCGGCCTTATATTTCTTGCTTCGCT
>CAZDKV010000071.1:0-2277 GCA_964506125.1 uncultured Candidatus Nanopelagicus sp. | reverse complement strand
TTTTGCAGTTGCAGAGGCTTTTAAAAAGGCAAAACCAATAGTTGAAACCAAGAAGAAGACTAAAAATGTGCCAGTTCCTGGGCCAAAAATTCCATCGTAGAAGCCAATCATTAATCCAATTAAGGCAACAATTACTAATCGCTTTTTGTGGGTGTACTTTAAACTCTCACCCATTCCTAACTCGGGTTTGCGCCAGGTATAGATAGCAACCAGGATTAGTAAAAAAACAATAAACGGCTTAAAAAAATCCTTAGGAATATAGGATGCAAATGCTGCGCCAGCGACCGAGCCTACAAATGCTGGACCCATCATGGTTAAAGTCAGTGGAATATCTGGCTTAATTTTTTTGAAGTAATTTCGAGCAGCAGCTATGGTGCCAAATATTGATGGCACTTTGTTAGTTCCAAGAATTAGCGGAACCTCTTTATTGGGTAAGCCAACTAATAGCGCTGGGAGTTGAATTAATCCACCGCCACCTGCCATAGCATCGACAAAGCCAGCAAAACCTGATGCGATCGCTAAAAATATTGCGATCTCAATGCTCATAAATTACTTAACTAATGCTTTAACAACATCTGCCAGCAGAACCTCTTGCTTATCACCAGATTTACGATCACGAAGTTCGACCTTGCCATCTGCTAAAGCTTTACCAACAATTATTATCTTTTGAATACCTATCAATTCAGCATCCTTAAACTTAACGCCAGCAGATGCCTCGCGGCGATCATCAAGGAGTACTTCAAGGCCCTTTGCCTCTAAATCTTTTGCTATTTGCTCTGCCACATCAAATGGTTGATCCTCTTTACCAGTTGCCACAATATGAACATCAGCAGGTGCAATCTCTGCTGGCCAATTTAAGCCAAGCTCATCATGGGTTTGCTCAGCAATTGCCGCAACCGCTCTAGAAACACCAATTCCGTAGGAGCCCATTGTTACTACAACAGGTTTTCCCTCTTTATCTAAAACTGTCAGTCCAAGTGATTGTGCATACTTTCTACCTAATTGAAATATATGGCCAATCTCAATTGCTCGATCAATCACAACTGGTTTTTCACACTTTGGACAATTATCACCCGCTCTAACCTCAGCTGCTTCAACATATTGATCAACCTTGAAATCACGACCACAGGTGACAAAACGTGCGTGTTTATCTTTTTGATTAGCACCTGTTATCCAATGCGATCCCTCATTAACCCGTGGGTCGGCATATAAGGTAATTCCAAAAGCCTTAGCATCTTGTGGTCCAACATAACCTTTAACAAGCTTTGGATGCTTTGCAAAGTCAGCATCTTCAAATAACCGCAGATCCTTAACACCAGGCAAATTTGCTTCTAATCTTTTTATATCAACCTCGCGATCTCCTGGAACTAAAACCGCTATTGGCTTTTCGTCAGCCATCAACAGAACATTTTTTAAAGTATCAGCAGCGTTGATATTTGCCCCATACTTTTTATTAAACACCTCAACCAATGAATCAATAGTTGGGGTATTTGGTGTATCTAAAACTTCAATGGCGCCTACTTTTTCACCCTTAAATGGTGCCACCTTGGTAATCATCGCCTCTACATTTGCAGCATAGCCACAACCATTACACAAAACATAGGTGTCCTCACCTGTAGGACATGGCGCTAGGAACTCCTCAGATTTTGATCCACCCATTGCGCCACTCATCGCTGAAACAATGTTGTATTTAAGCCCTAGACGATCAAAGGTATTTATGTAAGCCTGGCGATGTTTATTGTATGAAATCTCAAGGCCGGCATCATCTACATCAAAGCTATATGAATCCTTCATCACAAACTCTCGACCTCTGATAATTCCACTTCTTGGACGTGGTTCATCCCGGTACTTGGTTTGAATTTGGTAAATCGAAAGCGGCAGATCTTTATATGAGGAAAACTCACCCTTAACCATCAAGGTAAACATCTCTTCATGAGTTGGCCCTAGTAAGTAATCATTACCTTTTCGATCTTGCAACCTAAATAAATCTGGACCGTATTCAGCCCAACGATTTGTTTGTTCATAAGGATCCTTTGGCAAAAGTGCTGGAAAGTGAACCTCTTGAAAACCAGCTTTATCCATCTCCTCCCGCACAACATTTTCAATCTTTCGATATGTGCGATAACCAAGAGGCAACCATGAGTAGATACCAGCTGCTACTCGTCTAACAAATCCTGCTCTAACTAATAATCGGTGAGATGCCACCTCAGCATCTGCTGGATCATCACGCAATGTGCGCAACAATAAGGTGGACATCTTTAACATAGGCAAAGCCTA
>CAZDKV010000070.1:0-2311 GCA_964506125.1 uncultured Candidatus Nanopelagicus sp. | reverse complement strand
TCGCTAAAAAGCTGCAAACCAACATTTGATAACTTCTCACCAACTCTTGTACCGCCACCTTTTTTGGAGAAAACACTCTGTCCTTCAAATGCCGACCTGGCTCCTGCCATCCACATCATGTAAACATAAAGATCAGCTACTGATCCAGATGGAAATACGGTGTCATATCGGCCTGCAGGTAATTCAACCTTTCGCTCCTGCCAATCAAGACGTTGTCTGACATCCTTATCAATAGTTGCTACAGATACATCAGAGAAATCATGGGTCTCAACCCCAAACCAGGTTGAGCGAGATCTACTGTGGGATTTGGCAGTCATCTCAACTCGACCAACTGGCCGATCACTTCGTAATCTCAATCCGCCTTTAGAGCCAACCCAAACAGTTTCATGGGTGTGCTCAGCAAATCCAAATAACTCAATTGCATCTGTTACAGATTTACTCATCATCTGACCTAAATCTGGCGCAAACTTTTTAAATACCTCAGGCCCGGTTGGCTGATGTGGTGCTTGCCAATTACCTAGGGATAAATCCTTTGCAATTGGTGCATAATCTTCAGCAGCACCTGCTGCTTTTGCAGCAGCGGTTGCTTGTTGTAATAGTGATTCGATATCACTCTCTTCAACATTTGTTCGGGTAACTGCCCCTGAAGCCATTGAGTTACCACTGTTGATAAATGCAATAACAGTCACACTTCGCTGTTGTAAAACACCATTGGTAGTTAATGTGCTGCTCGCCCACCTTAGATTTGCTTGGGTGCGATCGGTAACGATAACAATGCACTCATCAAGTGAGGCGCGAGATAAAATCTTTTCAACTAAATCTTGGGCTGTGATCATTTTCCAACCTCAGCAACTGTGTTAAGAATATTGATCTTGCTAAATACGGCAGCTGGGCAGCCATGACTTACCGCTGCTACCTGTCCTGGTTGAGCCTTTCCACAGTTAAAGGCACCACCTAATACATAGGTTGAAGGCCCACCAACAGCCTTCATTGCGCCCCAAAAATCAGTGGTGGTTGCCTGGTAGGCAACATCCTTTAATTGTCCTACTAACTTGCCATTTTTAATTCTATGAAACTGCTGTCCAGTAAATTGGAAGTTATAGCGCTGCATATCAATTGACCAGGATTTATCTCCCAAAATATAAATACCATCATCTACTGATTCAATGAGTTTTTCCAAGGTTGGACCATTTGGATTTGGCTGCAAGGAAACATTTGGCATACGTTGAATTGGCACATGTCCTGGTGAATCAGCGTACGCACATCCATTGCTGCGCTCCTGGTTTACTACAGCAGAGATTCTTCTATCTGTTTGATAGCCAACTAAAACTCCATCCTTTACTATCTGCCACTTTTGCGCAGCCACTCCCTCATCATCAAAGCCAACTGTGCTCAATCCATGTTCAGTTAAACGATCTCCAGTGACATTCATTAATTCAGAGCCATACTTGAGCTTTCCTAATTTATCTGGGGTGGCAAAAGAGGTTCCAGCGTAATTAGCCTCATAACCAATTGCCCGATCTAACTCAGTTGCATGTCCAATAGATTCATGAATGGTTAACCAAAGATTTGATGGATGGATTAACAAGTCATACTTTCCTGGCTCAACAGATGGAGCAGCAACCTTTTCTGCTAACAATGTCGGCAGTTGATCAATCTCAGCATCCCAATTCCAGATTGAGTTACCCATCCACTCCCAGCCATACCCAGCCGGTTGGGCCAGAGTCCGCATTGATTCAAAGCCATGGGAGCCAATTGAGATCGCTTCAATTTGAGTTTGTACTCTCACCCGTTGCTGAGTGGTTGATGTGCCATAAATATCTGCGTAGTACTTTTGTTCCTTAACAAAGTGAGTGTGTGCGCTGGTGTGATTAACTGAGGAGCTACTTAGTAATTTATTGCTTAATGAGGCTAGGCGATCCTTCTTTTCACTATCAGATACTGTAAATGGATCAATCTCATAAGCAGATACCCATCTCTGGTTTGGGTATACCGGCTCTGGTGCTAATGAGACAAAATCAGTTGATAATGGCTTTGAGGTCTTTGCCATATCAACTGCGGTAATAGCTAATTTTTTAGCTAACTCAACATTTACTCCTGGGGCAGAGGCAAATCCCCAAGCACCATTTACGATTACTCGAACACCGATTCCAAAGTTTGTCTCATCTGTTTGAGTCTCAGGCTTGGCATCTCGAAGGGAAAGGTAACCACTTCTCGTTCGCTCAATTCGAACATCAACATGATTAGCACCAGCCGCTTTACCTGCTGAAATTGCTGCATCTGCGCAATTATCAAGAGGTAGTGCTAAAAA
>CAZDKV010000069.1:0-2318 GCA_964506125.1 uncultured Candidatus Nanopelagicus sp. | reverse complement strand
CCAAAATTGACCCAACGATTCAGCCCGAAGTCAAAGCTGTAGCGAGAAGGCTTCAGAAAGATACTAGGAAAGCTGTAGCTATGAAGGCCAAGAAAGTTCTATCCGGCTTATAGGGCGACTCTTCTTTTCAAATCTCTAAGAATGTTGATTTTTCATTAGTACTAGCGGAATGCCTAACGCAAGCGCAAAGGGAACATTGAATAAAGCGTGTGTCGGATAGCCGAGCACTACTGACATGGAAGTGTCCAAGATGAACCAAAGCGATAAGGACTGAATTAGAAACTTCCGAGCCCAAGGAGATCCATCTTTCAAAGGTCCTCTAACAATTAACATCATTAGGAATACCCAGCCCGCCATAACTGCTCCCAAAACCATATATGGGAGCAACAGGTAATCCTGTACTTCACTTGTGTCTATTGCTTCATTGGGTCCAAACCCAAACCAAGAAAACAGTGATCCCGCCAGTGACCCTGTGAAAACTAGGAGAAGTGAATAAATGAAAACGGCACCCAGGACAAGTTGCAGCCACTTAATCGTGAACTCTCGACTGATCACAACCCTAGGTTAATGGTTGATTTGGAATCGCTTAAGTGCCTTTGGGGCCCACCAATTGCGCTCACCAAAAAGACGCATAAGTGCAGGTACTAGAAGAGCTCTAATCAAAGTTGCATCTAGCAAGATTGCAAATGCCACTCCGAATCCCAGTAACTTAATTGCAGTAACTCCACTTGTCACAAAGGCAGCAAAGACGATGGCCAAGATAAATGCAGCTGCGGTAATAATTCTGGCAGATTTTTGAAGTCCAATAGCAACTGACTCGGTATTGGTTCTACCAGCATCATGTTCTTCTTTGATGCGAGAAAGAAGGAATACCTCATAGTCCATCGACAAACCAAAGGCTACGATGGCAACCAGCACCATCATGTTGGTATCGATAATTCCAGTGAGAATAAAGTCACCAACCACTGATTGAAGATTTCCCTCCCCAAATACCCACCACAGAACACCAATGGTCGCGGCAAGTGATAGGAAGTTGAGTACAACAGCTTTAATCGGAAGTATCAGTGATCCAGTAAAGGCGAATAGCAGTAGTAGAACTATTAGAACAACCCAGCCAAGGACAATTGGTAATGTGTCAGCAATAGCTCCTTGGGTGTCGGCATAGTCAGCTGCAAAGCCACCTACCAACATTCCACTAGGTGAAGGCAGTGACCTTATTTCTTCGATGAGCGCTTGACCTGCGGGAGTTCTTGGTTTCATCAAGTGAACTGCCTCAACCCGAACAGCATTTCCGACCACTTGCGGCTCTCCCACACGAGCTATTCCATCAATTGAAGAAAGTCGAGTGGTGAAATCAGAAATCTCAGCAGTTTGTGAGCTGCCATTAGGGAAGATAATCTCAATTGGATTTCCTTCCTCTCCTGGAAATTGTTCAGCAATAAATTTTGAGGAGATATAGGCGCGATCAGTTGCAGGAAGTTGATCTGTGTCTACTTGGCCAAACTTTGCATTTCCAATTGGAGAGATAAATAGGAAGAGAATTGCAAGTGATCCAGCAACAACTGTTATTGGCTTGCGCATCACAAAACGGGCTACTTGGGCCCATCTTCCATCTTCGCGTTGAATCAACGCACCTCGTCTGACACGACCTTTATTAACCTTCTCACCCAGCATGACCAAGAGTGCTGGAAGTGGGATAAGCGCGCCAAATACTGCAAGAGCGACAACTGAGGCACCGGCATACCCCATAGATTTTAAGAAATTTAGCGGGAAGAAGATTAATGAAATTAAAGTAACTACCACAGTTAAACCAGAGTAGAAAACTGTTTTTCCAGCAGTTTTCATAGTGTTAACAATTGCAGATTCCTTACTTAAGCCCTTAGCGAGCTCCTCTCGGAATCTATTGACAATCAATAGCGCATAATCAATACCAAGACCTAGCCCAAGTCCGGTTGTTAGGTTAAGAACAAAAATGCTGACATCAGTGAAAAGTGTCAACAAATACATTACAAAAAAGGTTCCAATAATCGCTGTTATGCCAATAACCAAAGGCATAGCAGATGCCACAAGTGCACCAAACACGAGTAATAAAAGAAGAAAGGTTAGGGGAATGGAAATGAATTCTGCGACCTTTAGATCCTCCTGGATATTTCCATTTATCGCATTTGCAAATACCGCCTCACCTGAAACATAAACTTCAAGATTTCTGTACTTGCCATCATATTTTTCTTGATAGATACCACCAAGCTTGTCTGTTTCAGTGAAGTCTGTTGTTTTGAAGTAGACGAACATCAAACCAGAGTTGCCATCTTTACTCT
>CAZDKV010000068.1:0-2334 GCA_964506125.1 uncultured Candidatus Nanopelagicus sp. | reverse complement strand
AGTTCTTTCGTTTCTTCGATATTCGTCACGCTACGGCAATCACAACAGCAGGTCAATTGTCTATTCGATGGATTGAAAAAGATATGAATAAATATCTGAATAAGATACTAAAGACGGAGAGTGAAGATTATGTCATTGCGTGTGATACTGATTCAATGTACCTTTCGCTTGATAAATTGGTCAGCAGGACTCTTGCTGAAGCGAATAGAACTTTTAGCGTTGAACAAGGTATCACCTTCCTTGATCGTGTGTGTGAAACTAAGTTACAACCTGTTATTGATTCGTCTTTCCAATCTCTTGCAGAATATGTTAATGCTTATCAGCAAAAGATGCAGATGAAGCGCGAAGCTCTGGCTGACAAAGCAATTTGGACAGCTAAGAAACGCTACATCATGAACGTGCATAACAACGAAGGTGTGCAATATGCAAAACCCAAGCTAAAAGTTATGGGTCTTGAAATGATCAAATCATCTACACCATCTGCATGTCGAAGTAAACTATGGAAAGCACTTGATATCATTTTCAATAAAGACGAAGCGGCTGTTATTCAATTCATTAATGACTTTAGAGAAGAGTTTAAAAGACTTGAGCCGGTTGAAATTGCATTTCCTCGCGGTGTAAATGGCCTTGATAAGTTCTCAGATAAGAATGCAATCTTTGGTAAAGGTTGTCCAATTCATGTTCGCGGTTCTTTGTTGTATAACAATCTTTTGAAAACAAAGAAGCTAACCAAGAAATATCAAGAGATTAAAGAAGGTGAAAAGATCAAGTTCATCTATCTCAAAGAACCAAACACAATTCAATCTAATGTTATCTCTTTTCCAAATTCTATCCCAAAAGAGTTTGAACTAGAACAATATATTGATCATAATACACAGTTTGACAAATCATTTGTTGAACCACTCAAGATCATTCTTGATAGCATTGGTTGGAAAACAGAACAGATCAGTTCTCTTGAAGATTTCTTTGCATAAATAGAAACATGAAAAACTTAGTTTTACCCATCATCACATTTATAACTGGTATAGTCATATCAGCGGTAGCAGCCTATTATTCAATTATAGGTCTAACCTCTATCTTTGCTGGTGCATTTTGGCCTATCGTTATTATGGGTTCAGCACTTGAAGTTGGTAAACTTGTAGCAGTATCATGGCTCTACAATAACTGGTCGATTGCACCATTTCTTACTCGTGTCTATCTCTTCTCAGCTATTCTCGTTCTCATGTTGATTACCAGCATGGGTATCTTTGGTTTTCTGTCCAGAGCGCATATTGAACAACAGTTGAATCTCAATACTGGTGTTGCAGAGCAAATAGAAATCATGGAAGGTAAGATCAAGATACAGCAAGAAGTTGTAGATGATTTTGATAAACAGATTGCTGTTATTGATGATTCGGTAAACAAACTGATTGAACGTGGTAGAGCGCAAACATCTATCAATATAAACGATCAGCAAAGAGCAAATCGCAAAGCATTGCTTGATGCAAAACAAAAAGAAGTTCAAATCTTATCTACATTGAAAGTTGATAAGATTAAATTAGAATCCGAATATAAGAAGATTGAGGCGGAAGTAGGGCCAATCAAGTATGTGGCTGAAATGATTTATGGATCATCTGACACAAAACTGGTTGACAAAGCTATTCGTTTTGTTATAATACTTCTTATATTCGTGTTTGATCCTCTGGCAATATTACTATTGATCGCTTTCAATATTTCAATGAAAGCGCGTGATGATTACAATATGGAATATTTGGACATGACAAACTTACTCAAGACTAAAGCAGAACCAAAGGTTAGCAAGCCGAGAGTAAGAGTCAAAGCCAACGGAGGCAATTTTTAACCAAGACTAAGGAGAATCTTAGTCGTAACATAAGGAGATACTTATGAGCAATATGTTTAATACACTACTAAAAGAAACAGGCAACGAATATGCGGGGATTGTAGATGAAGGAGTCGAAGCGGGAGATGTTACTGGCTTTATTGGTACCGGCTCTTATGCTCTCAATGCTTTACTTAGCGGGTCAATTTATGGTGGTTTACCTGCAAACAAGGTCACAGCACTTGCAGGAGAACCAAGCACAGGAAAAACTTTCTATGCTATCAACATCGTCAGACAGTTCCTCAGAGACAAGTCAGACGGATTCGTGTTCTACTTCGAATCCGAATCAGCAATCTCGAAGCAAATGCTTGCAGACAGAGACATCGACACCAAACGTGTTGCCATTGTCCCTGTTGCTACTATACAAGAATTTCGCACACAAGCAGTAAAGATTCTTGACAAGTATCTTGAAAGCAAAGATGGTGATAGCCCACCAATGATGTTTGTTCTCGATT
>CAZDKV010000067.1:0-2369 GCA_964506125.1 uncultured Candidatus Nanopelagicus sp. | reverse complement strand
GGTGAGGGGATGTTAATTGAGGTGGAGAAGGTTGGTTAACTTTCTGCTAATTAATTACTGAGTAGCCAGCTGCTGCTACTGCAGAGTCAATTTGTGCCGAGGTGAGTTGCTGATCTGAGGTGATTACCGCAGTTGCCTTTTCGGCGCTTGCTACAACAGAGCTAACTCCAGGAATACTTAATAACTCCTTGGTAACTCGGCCCTCACAATGGCCACAGGTCATTCCTTTAATTTTTACTATCTGCTCACTCATTGTTATCTCCTTCTGTGCTGCTTTCCCTAAAGTGGTAAATCTACCGCTTAAAACTCTTTCCCTTATCCCTGGAGATTAAAACCTCACTGCCTACAATCGCAGCAATGATTTGCTCTGAGGCGGTGATATCAGATACCGCTGCTTTAAATGAGCTTAACTTTTTCCAGCTCCTACCCTCATCTTGGGAGCTATAAATATCCTTTCCAGAGGCGGCGTATAAAATCTTGCCTACTGACTCTATTGCGCCCACCTCAAACCCAGTTTTAATGATGGTTTGTGTCTTTAATGCATCATTACTAAGGAGAAGTTTTCCCTTTTCAACTGCGTAAGCTCGTTCAATCTTTTGATTGGAGATAGCAATATCTGAAAAGCGATTTTTCCCAATACTTCGCCAACTTTTGCCAAGATTGGCTGAATACATCAGATCACCACTTTGGGCATCTACGCCATAGAGTTCAGATTTGCCCGCCTGTAAAAAGTGAAAATCAACCTTGCCTTGTAAGGAGATCTGCTTCCAGCTCTTTCCCGAATCATCTGATCTTAATAAACCAAGAGGCTCAGGCAGCTTAGAGCCTGGTGCTGGGTGGCCACTTGCAAAGAGTGTGCTGCCGTAACTTGCTAATCCCATAGTGTCAAAAGGTTCTGTGCCAACTGGCTTCATATTGTTTTGTCCTACAAACTCAAAAAGACCGTTGTGTGTTCCAAGAAGAACTTTGCCACCAAAGGCTTTGGCTGAGTGAATGTGCATAACTGAATCAAAGCTTTGCGCATGAGTAGGAGATATAAACAATCCACTTACTGTACAAAATATTAGTGAAAATAAGAGCAATCGGTAACCAACCCTAGCTGGGTGATCTTGGCCGATAGCTAATCTGATCATGATGGGACAATATTAATCGGCAGTATTTTTTAACGCCATTTACTATTTAAAATTTTTAAGTGTTAATCACCACTTTTAAAGTTGCCTAGAGGGAGGAAGCACCTAAGAGATCTATTTGGGTTTTGTTTTTGATGAAAAAAACTGCCCCTTCGCCTTTAGGAAAGATAGGCGAAGGGGGCAGTTTTCTCTTACCCCTTGATTTACTTCTTAGGAAGCTTCTTTAGATCAACATCTGGGGGCAGAATTACTGCATCAATTGCATGAATCACACCATTTGATGCCATTACATCTGCTGAGATTACATTTGCGCCATTAACAGTTACCCCACCCATTGTGGATAGTTTTACAGTTTGACCCTCAACAGTTGCTACATCACCATCTGTTACATCTGCTGCCATCACCATTCCAGATACAACATGGTAGGTGAGGATCTTTGCCAAGATCGCTTTGTTTTTTGGTAGCAAGAGTGCATCTAAGATGCCGGCAGGAAGAGCTGCAAATGCCTCATCTGTTGGTGCAAATACAGTAAATGGACCTGCGCTATTTAATGTATCAACTAGATCAGCTGCGGTGACTGCTGCTACTAGTGTCTGAAAGTTGCCAGCACCAACTGCAACATCAACAATTGTGCCAACTGTTGTCTCTGGAGCACTCTCCTCCATTGATGAATCAGGTCGTCCACTACTGCATGCAGCAAGAGCTAATGCTGTTACTACTGCTAGTGAGGTTAATATGCCTTTGCGCATAACCTTCATTTATTATCTCCTTAAGTAAGTATTACCCTTGTGAGCAAGATAGCCGAGTGCATAGATTGATTTATTTGATTTACTGATGAGCTCTATCACCTTGTAACAATTTGTGTGTGCAAGATCGCCGAGATCACAAAAGCGATCAATATTGTTGATAAAACTCAGCATAAACACACTCTTTTGCCAGTAATTTGTTACTTATTGCTCTCTTTTTTTGATTTGGTCAGACAAAAGAGTCAATTTATGTAGATCATTTGATGAGGTAGATCACCTATTGCAATCAATTACTATCTAAATGATTGCTAGAGATTGGATAAAAAGATTAACCTTTGATTTGTTATGAAGCAGATAAAGCTCCCTTTGATCTTTGCACTCCTGACCTGCCTATTTTCACAATCTGCCTATGCAAATGAGTTAGCGATCTGGGATAAATTACAAGGCACAAACCCCAAAGGTTATGTATTACTACTTCGCCACACATTAGCTC
>CAZDKV010000066.1:0-2411 GCA_964506125.1 uncultured Candidatus Nanopelagicus sp. | reverse complement strand
CTCATCGCCGCTGCCATCGCAAGCATACTGCTACCGTGGATGCACCTTTAATCGCAAAGGTCAAACGCATCCATCAACGGCACATCGGCGCAAAGAAAACGCGCAACCCGCTTCCCGGCGGTCGCAATTCGCTATGGAAAAAGAAAATGGATGGATCGGTTGTGAGGAGAGATAAGTGAGATTTTTGCTTACAATGAATATGCCATCATCAAATGGTTTTCTTGTGCATCAAATCATTTTTGAGCATGATGTAGATAGTCTTGATGCGCTGATGGTGAAGCTGAACAATGATATTTTTATTCTCGGAAAACAGTTTTACAAGCGCCAGCGCGACAATGGCGAGAGCGTATTTGTCGATAAGGGATACATGATCTTAAACACAGCGCATATTGGTAAGGCTCAACCATATATCGACTTTGATAATGATTTTGACGATCGACCTGTGCAGAAACAACGCCCTCCGATCCGAGGCCGAGGCATGTATTGAGGTGCATGATGGACGATTATGAAAAGAGAATTGTAGAGCTTTGGAGCCAAGGCTACAGCACATCTATGATTGCTTCTCAGCTCGGCAGAAGCAAAAACATGATTTGCGGTAAGATATTCCGCATGCGCGAGAAAGGCTTTGATTTAAGCCCGCGCGCAGTAGTGACAAAAGTCAGGACAGAAACAGGCGAAACGAAAGTCGCTCGTAGAAAATCAACTATGAGCAAACCATTACTCGGTCTTGTTTTTAAGAAAAAAACAGAAGAGCGGGTGCGCCCGGTTGTGATCATGAAGGAAAAGAAATTACCCAATTCACGAAACATCAAATTTAAACATCTGACATCCGAATCATGCAGATATGTGGTCAACGACGGACGCCCCGAGCAGTTTATCTTCTGCGGCGCGCCCCAAAAACGAGGATCATATTGTGCCGAGCATGCAGCGATCTGCTACATGCCACCGCGAGTGCCTGAAAAAGAATATCAGCGGGCCAATGCTCGGTTTAAGTGATTACGGCCCTGTCCAACCTTCGACAAGAATTTGGGCTTGGGTAATGTTGCCAGTGCTTGCTAAAAAACGGATAGCGTTCATTGCGGTTTGGGCTGTTTGTTCGGCCCCATAATTTGGATAAAGTCCGGCTCCATTTATGTTCCAATTTATAGTTTGAGCAAAAAATGCTGTTTTTTGCGCAAGACCAAAATTAGAAATTATGACAGTCCCCGCTACACCTCCATCTGTTCCTGCATTACCTAAACTAATGCTAATCGGCGCAAAAGTGAGTGTCGCACTATCTACTAGTGTGGTCGTTCCGTTCCCGCCTACGATATAGTTATATGTTGATGTTGCAATGAAAGTTGAACCATTATCGCTTGAAAGTCTAATTCCAATTTGTGCGCCATCAGTTGCAACCTGCGCATTATTAATCGTAATTCTTAATGTGCGGTAAGAACCCAATCCTGTTACATCAATCGTTGCAACACTCGTCGTCGAATTGACCGAGTTAGCAACAACCCATGCACCAGTGCTGATCGTTGTCCACGATGGTGCAGCACTTGCTCCACCGGATGTGAGAACCTGTCCTGACGTTCCATATGTCGCGCCAGCAATACCAAGTTGTCCTGATGGACCAGCCTGAAACCGCGTCACACCACCAGTTGCAAGTGCAACCGTATCAGCAGCAGGAAAGAACACACCCGTATTGGTGTCGTTGCCGACAAGCGATGGTGTTGTGTTCGAGCCATCAACGCCAGCAATTCCGGTATCGCCATTGATTGTTATCGACATTGTTCAGTCCTCACGGAGTAGGTTCAGGATCAACCACCGGTGGTGGAGGATTTGGATCAGTGAATGTGCCTGTGGCGGGATCGTAGAGCCAGCCGACAGCGACGGGGCTGTCATCAGGCAAGCCAACGATGATGTAGCCAGCCGGAGCGGGGTCTACTGCTGGATCAGCAACGATCAAGTTTTCAACAATGTTGGTTGTGTCATTAATGAGAGCGCAGCGCATTATGTATACTCCCAGATACGGACAAAACCTTGAAAACCAGTTCCTCCAGCGACGTTCGATATAGATCCACGCCCACCGCTCCCACCAGTTCCATAATCGGCAGCATTAGTTCCCGACTGAGAACCGGAAGTAGCGCCAACCCCATTTGTGCCTTTGTTGATATACGGTCCTGCTGGAGGCGCACCATATCCTGTGTTTGCACTACTTGTATTAATTGCAATGGTAAAACCAAATTCAGGCTGCCCGCTGA
This sequence comes from uncultured Candidatus Nanopelagicus sp., assembly GCA_964506125.1. Classification (GTDB taxonomy): domain Bacteria; phylum Actinomycetota; class Actinomycetes; order Nanopelagicales; family Nanopelagicaceae; genus Nanopelagicus. The sequence goes on along the minus strand of CAZDKV010000066.1, from coordinate 168 downwards.
CTAAAGCGCCACTAGATGTTGCTGCGTTGCCACCTGACATTCCTTGTATATTTATATCTCCATTTACCGCTACCCCTCCAGCGCCACCTTGTATTACAATATTGGCTGTTGATGCTCCTCGACCACCAGCGCCGCCACCAGCAGCAGTTATGGTTGTTGCTCCAACAG
>CAZDKV010000065.1:0-2417 GCA_964506125.1 uncultured Candidatus Nanopelagicus sp. | reverse complement strand
GTGATTCGTTCCCAAAAGATGTCGAGGATGGGCGAGACGAAGTTATAAACCTCTTCCCATGCGATCGCGAGAGCGGCGACGACGTCGTCCATGAACTTAAACTTCTCGTTCAGTAGCACGACGGCGGCGACGATCGCAAGGATGACTCCGATGCCGGTGGCGACCCATAGGGCCGTGAACGATGCGCCAAGCAAGGCGTTAATCCCGGCGGTGATGACAGCGATCGCGTTCCAAACGGCCATTGCGCCACGGGCGACCAGGATGGCGGCGGCGATACCGGCGATAGCACCGGCGATAATCACGATGGTGTCGGTGTTATTGGCCGCCCAGTCGGAGAGTCCGGTCAGGCCGGGAAGCAACTTGTCAACCAGCGGGGCCGCTGCTCGTCCGAGCGACTCCTTCAGCTCGTCCATCTGGATCGACAGGTTCTTCATCTTGCCTTCGGCGGTCCCGGCCTGTTTCGCGGCCTGGTCCTTGAACGTTCCGGCGAGCTTGGCGAACACTTCCTCGGTCGACGCTCCCGATTTGACTAGGTCGCGAAGGGCCGGGTCGAGTTTCTGGAGCGGTCCGAGCTGGCCGTTATAGGCCTTCGACAGAGCGTCCGAGACTGCTTGAAGGTCTTTACCGGTTCCGGCCGAGATGTCGAGGGCCAGGTTCAGCATGTCCTGGGCTTTGGTGACGTCTCCGGTGCCTCGGACGAGCGCGTCGAGAGCTGGCCGGAGCTCGTCGTCGGCGACGGCGGCCGCTCGACTGGTCGCCGAGATGTAGTCCTCGACGGCGGCGATCTGCTTGTCGCTCGCCTTCGTGACGTTCTTTAGGGTTGTGGCGAGTTTCTGGGCGGCGGCCGAGTCCTCGGCGAACGCTTTATAGGCCGATCCAGCGGCGGCCGCTAGGCCACCGAGAGCTAGCGCGGCCGGGACTGCGGCCTTCTGGATGCCGTACTGGGCTTTCTGGCCGACCGTTTCGAGCTGGCTGAACTCTCGGGCGGCGCGCCGAATGCCGTCGTCATCGAACTCGGAAATGATCGGGATACGAATGGCCATTACTTCGCCAGCCTTCCGCTCGCGGCGACTCTGCCGTTTACCTCGATGGTTATGAGGTCGACCAGCTCTCTCATGTTTTCGATGACGTCACCTAGTCGAGCGTTCATGGCCGGCCACAAGGTACGAGCCGGGAGGCCGTTCTTCCCTCGTAATGCCTCGCCAAGTCTCCCCTTACTGGCGAACTCGAAGACCTGCGCTCCGGCGTTGGTGTTGACGAGGAGGATCGTCGAGCTGTTCATGTTGCCGGTCTTAATGCTGAATTTCGTTCCCTTAGCCGCCTTGTTTCCATCCAGGGGAAACATTTCTCGACCGGACTTGGTCGTCCATTTGCGGGCCGTGCCGGAGGGATACGGTTCGGCTCTGTATTTCTGTTGGGCCGCACTAATGACGGGTTGGACAATGGCTTTGACGTTCCGGTTGAACGTCTTTCGGAGCTCCGGGTCGATCTTGCGGAGCTCCTTGATCGTGTCCTTGACTCCGTCGACTCGTACCGTGGTCATCGTTTCTGGCCTTTGTTCAGGATGTCGACGGCCGTGACCAGGTCACGGTGATCGAACTCTATGTCGTGAGGCCACCATCCGACGGCGACTAGGAGCTCTGCTAGTCCTCGTCGGAAGGTGCCTCGGGGGTAGGGTTTGCGGCCTCTTGTTCGACCACCTCCAGCGTGACGATCTTCTTCAGGAAGTCGTCGAGCATCATCGGGACCGGGATCTTCGCGACCTTCATGGCTTCGTGGGCCATGAATGCGAGATCCTCGGCTCCGACTCCGTTGGCGAGGTCGGACGCTTTGCGCTTGTATTTCCGTTCCCAGAGGACGGTGATAAAGAGGTTTGTATCGACGACGACCGGGCCTTCGCCGATGTCGACCTTCATTGTGAGTTTCATGCTGTCGGGCTCCTATTGGTCAGGGGGAAACGATGTCGCGGGCGAACGTGCCACCGGTGAAGGTGACCTCTACTTCCGAGAGCTCTCCGACGGTCGAGTTGATCGGCGTGAAGCTCGCGAGCATGGCGTTCGTGATGGTGTATTCGGGGTTTGATGCCGACTCGGTCGTCCCGGACGGCGAGATGACGAGCGTGGTGTTCCCGTCGCCGACGACGTCGTACAGGGTGGCCTCGATCTCGCCAGCTCCGTAGCTGTTGAACATCGTGAGGGTGACCTCGACGTTCTGGAGTCCCTGGGTGAACACGTGGCCGTTGGAGCCCATGGCGGTCGTTTCGAGGCTGTCGTAGCCGACGGTGAGCGTCACGCTCTTGACTTGGTCGGAGACGTCGACCGCGCCGATCGCGACGGTGGCGTTTGAGAGGAAGGTGGTGGTGGCCATTGTTGGGGGTTTCCTTTGCTAGTTGCGCCTTGCGGCGATTCTGACGGTGA
>CAZDKV010000064.1:0-2439 GCA_964506125.1 uncultured Candidatus Nanopelagicus sp. | reverse complement strand
AAAAAGAAGAGTCGCCCTATAAGCCGGAGACGACATTGCTATGCGTGAATCTACGCTCCAAATATTCAATTGCCCTCAATTTTGCCCCCAAATGTTTACCAGGTTTCAGAAGCAACTTTCAGTAGCTCATGACCAATCGAACGTGGGCTACTTAAGTATGGGTTGGATGGCAATACGTAAAATCTGAGATTGGGTTAAGCGACTGGACATTTCTCTTCCATTCATTAAAAGAAGTCCCTCCACGACAACACCAATAATGTCTGACGCTTCAGCAAGTGATCGCCCTTTTTTAACCTTGCCGACCAGCAAGGTTTCCAATGTCAGCACCCACCATTCCTCGAATTCTTCGACTAGTCGGGTTACCTCCTTTTCTGACCCGGCATAACTGGCCTTAAGAAGGGCATGCCAGATGGTGAGATGATCGTCCTGAATTGACCACTCAAGGAAGTCCCATAGGGGCTCTGGGCTGGTAGCAATTACCGTTTCGGCATTCATCCTTCTTTCGCCTAAAACACTTGAGACACTCTCACGAAGTAGCGCTTCCCTGGAATCGTAATAGTGGGTAATAACTGTCGTCGAACGATCTAGCTCAGCTGCTACTCGGCGGATAGTGACGGCATTTACGCCCTCCTCCGCAATTACATTCAATGTAGCTTGCTGCACCATTTCAACAATGCTCATCAATAGCCCCCTGCCTCGCGTGCTGGATCCAGCCCGTCATTTGACAAGCATACAACAACTGTTGTACAACAGGTGTTGTAATTTCTTGACTAAGCGGAAGGCCAAACAGTGTCTAACCTAAAAATTGCTTTATCAATGTCGAGTCAAAGGTTTTTGGCCCAAGTTATGGCGCTAGCTGGCGATCCGATCGGGCGCCTCGAAAGAGCCTCAGATCTGGCTGAATTCTCTACCGGCCTTCGAGAAAAGACTGTCCTGAAAAGCCGCATAGGCGTTCTGATAAGTGCGGATTATGAGATCTGCGCCGAGGTTTTGAAGTCACCTATTTGGCGCACTGTCCCAGAGCCAGGAAATTTTCTAGAGGAAATCTTCTTGGGTGCTTCCAGCCAAAGTTCTGACAACGTCGACATCTTCTTAGATTCGATTCTGGGTAAGGACGGCGATGAACACTCTCGAATAAAGAAATTGGTTGTGCCAGCTTTCACGCATAGAGCCATGCAATCATGGAAAGAAACTGCAGACAAAATCGCACACAGACTGGTGCAAGAACTTCCAAGTGGCGGTCCTGTAGATCTTGTTTCTGCTTTAGCAAATCCTCTACCCCTAGAAATGATTTGTGAGATTTTAGGTGTTCCCCTCAAAGACCGAGAACTCTTTAACAAATGGGGAAATTCTCTTGCAGAAATCGGGCTGGATGGCCCCCGAACCGTTGGCCAGGTAAGTGAATTAGAAATAGCATCTAAAGAGTTAACTGATTACATGGCAGAGCTTTTGGCTTATAGAAGAAAGCATCCTGAAGATGATTTGCTCACATCGCTTGCAAACTCCGAAACAGATGGGGCCACATTAACTGATCGAGAAATAGTTGCTACAGCATCATTTCTTCTTCTTGCAGGCTTTGAGACAACAGTGAACCTACTTGGTGCGGGAACACGCGTTCTGGTTGAACACAAGGAAGCCCTAAAAGAAGTTAGCCAGAATCATGATTTGATTCCCAATCTGGTTGAAGAAGCGCTTCGTTATGTCTCCCCTGTTCAATACACATTTAGATCAGCAGGCAGCGAAGTCGTCTTGAAAGATGGAACAGTTGTAAAAAAGGGCCAAAGCATTGTTTTGATGATTGTTGGCGCTAACCGTGATCCAAAAATATTTAGCGAACCAGATACTTTTGATATACACCGCGAGAATGCAAAGAGAAATCTAGCCTTCGGATACGGAGCTCATCACTGTCTTGGCGCATCATTGGCACGGTTAGAGGCAGAGGCGGTCTGGAAACACTTGCTTTTGCGCTTCCCAAATGTGACGAGTTGGAAAATAACTGGAGATGTTATTGCTAAAAGAGGACGCGTTATTCGTGGGCTGGAATCCTTGCCTATGAACTTTGGTTCAGCTAAAGATTCAAGCCTCTATGAATAAGAAACTTCCGGTAGCTCTACATCAACTATCAAATTTCTCCTCTGGTCTGGGTAATTCAATTGTCATGATCACTATTCCATGGCTAATTCTTGAAGAGACCGGTTCCCCAGCCTTTGCCGGATTAGTGGCTGCGATTTCCTCACTGCCTGGTTTATTGATCTCACCCATTGGGGGTTGGCTTGTAGACCACATTGGACGTCGCTCAGTGAGCATCGGGGCTGACTTACTCTCAGCTGTTGCAGTAGTTGCATTTCCAATCGTTGCTTTAACATCAGGACTTTCTAGTTCGACAATATTAGTTATCGCCGTAATTGGTGCAATCTTTGATCCCGCAGGTTACACGGC
>CAZDKV010000063.1:0-2439 GCA_964506125.1 uncultured Candidatus Nanopelagicus sp. | reverse complement strand
GAAATCCTGTCCACCAACTCATGCTCAGTTTTACCTTGTAAGTATCCCAATTAACCTTTGCTAAGTTTTTATCTGCCTTTACTTTATTTCGATAAGAGATGATCATGTAAGCAGACACGATTATCGCCCAAAGAAACATAAAGCCAGATCTCATGAGTGCAGTTTATCCCCTTTTTAATCTAGTAGCTTGTAGAAAAACCATGTTGAGACAAGTGAACCATCGGGATTTTGAGCAAACTTTGGAATCTGTCCACTTTTTTTCCAACCCCACTTTTCATAAACACCTTCCACAAGAAAGGTAGTGGCAGAGTCCAAATACAAAAGCTTCAATCCATTTTCAGAGGCATAATTTGTCGCAGCTTTTTCAAGTGCTGCTCCAACACCCATTTTTTGAACTGTTGAATGCACTAGTAATTTACGAAATTCTGCACGATGTTTTCCGTTAGCACGTAATTCCCTAGTTACTATCACACAACCCACTACCGTCTTGTCTACCGAGGCGACAAATAATCCATTTTCCGATTCGCACAAAGAAATTTCATCAATCCAGAATTTTTCAAAATCTGCCTCAGTTGAATCATTCATGAAACCGACGGAGTAGTTCTTAGCTACCGCATCTTTGAGTAGTTGAACTAAGGATTTCATCACTTCGGAATCAACCTCGGATGCAGACTTGATCTGCCTTATCTGGTAATTAGAGGATGTGATCTTTTCCATCTCGTTATTGTAGACATTCCTATCTACACTAGGGCTTATGGCTCATGTGCGGACTCCATTTATTACAGCTGAAGAGATTAACGATTTATGCACATATGAAAAGATAGTTGAAAATCAACGACAGGTATTCAAACATTTCTTTTTAGATGAAGCGGTAATGGGACCACGAGCAATTTTATCTCAAGGAGAAAATGCTCAGTTTTCTTATATTGCACGAGCATCAAGTGATGGTCCAACAATTGTTAAATTTGGGACTGTGGTGCCTAGTAATTCAGATAGAGATATTCCAGTTGTGCAAACAACAGTTTCAGTTATCGATGCAAAGACTGGAAGTATCAAGTTGTTTTTAGATGGTGAGACAGTAACTAAATGGCGAACTGTCTGTGCAAGCATGGCAGCTGCAAAGGAATTATCTAATCCAGTTAAAAAGATTGCAGTCATTGGTGTTGGTCATCAGGGTGTAGCGCACTTAAAAGCTGCAAAACACATCTTCAAACCAGAGAAAATAATTGGTATTGATAAAGACATAAAGAAAACAGATCTAGGCATTGAGATAACGCAAGATATTGACGCAGCATATGAATGCGATTTAATTTTTATCTGCACCAACTCCCAAGAACCAGTTATTAATTCTGCGTTAAATTCTGGTTCCACATGCATTTCGATCGGTTCATTTGCGCCTAATCGGCTGGAGGTATCAGTCGTGGCATTATCTAAGGCTGATAAGGTTTTTGGTGATGATGCAAAAACAATTTCAGAGCAATCAGGCTCAGTGGTGAAAACTCTTGAGAATTATGAACGCTCATGGCAATACGCACAATCAATTGGTGGGGTTTATGCTGGGAAAATCAAGGGTAGAGAAGATGCGAAACAAGTCATCTATTACTTCTCAGTTGGACTTGGTATTCAAGATGCAGCTTTGGCGGAGTTTATTCTTGCTAATGGAAAATTTTAAAATAATGAGAGGAATTTAAGTGAAGGAGATAGAGGCGAAATCCTTTCTGAAGAAAAACTGGGGAATAGAAGGCGAGTTTTCTGCCCTACCAAGTGAGCGAGACATTAATTTTAAAATTACTAGCAAAAAGAATTACGTGTTGAAGATTTATCCAAAGGTTGATGCATCGCTCAAGATTAAGTTAAACCTACAAAATCGGGTATTAAAGTTCCTGGAAGACAACAAGATCCATACCTCACCAGCGGTGATACCGACTAGGAATAAAAAGTTTTTGATCAATCCAAGTAAAAATTCAGCTATCAGGCTGCTCACCTTTCATGAAGGCTCTGCCTGGGGTATCAAAAATCAGCACACAGCCGATGAAATTGAACAATTAGGCAGATTAATTGCCACAGTCGATAAAAATTTGAGCTCCTTAAAGATCAGCAAGGAGGAGAAAAAATCCTTAGATGCTCCCTTTATTTGGAATATGTTGCAGGCGGAAAAATTGTTGGCCTGGAGTTCTAAGATTACTGACTCTAAGGTGCAGACGATAGTTGATAAAACACTTAATAATTACAAAAAAAATGTTCTGCCTAGTTTAAAGCGAATGCCGATGCAGGTAATACACAATGATGGAAATGATTACAACATCATTGAGGATAAACAGAAGTTAGCTCTAATTGATTTTGGTGACATGATTTATGCCCCAAAGGTAGTTGGAGCTGCAGTTGCAGCAGCTTATGTTGGATTAAAGTCGGATGATCCCGTGAAGCAGATTGCTCAGT
>CAZDKV010000062.1:0-2454 GCA_964506125.1 uncultured Candidatus Nanopelagicus sp. | reverse complement strand
GCCTTCTGCTTTTTGCCATCAGATTCAGCAGCATCTAGCTCATCTTCATTCATCAAAAGCTTCATTCGAGACTCAGGAATCAAACCTTCGCGCTTGTAAAGCATCATCAAAATTAATACCACACCAAACAGCAAGAAGGTAAATGATGTGAAATCAACCTTGGTGCCAAATGTGTCGTTATAAACCCGGCCAAAGGCAGATAAACCATTTCCATTTATCCAGGAGAGTACGAAGGCACCCAAAATTACGCCCCAAACATTTCCCATACCGCCCAATACCACCATGGCAAGTAGGAAGATGGAGATGGCAAAGTTAAATCGCTCGGCATAAACACCATTTACGTGGGTAGCAAATGCCACACCACCTAATCCTCCAGCAAATGCGCCGACGGCATAAGCGGCTAATTTGGTGCGCATCAATGGCACACCCATCATTGAGGCAGCTAACTCATCTTCACGAACTGCAAGCCAAGCCCTACCTAATCGACCACGTCGCAGACGTAGTGAAATGAAAACCATAATTGCTGTCAGGAATAAGAAGAGCAGTAATTTCCAACCAAAATCAAATGGACCTAAATCTTTAAAGCCAGCTGGAATTGGGTCAACCACCACAATTCCTTTTGTTCCGTTGGATATATTAAAACCAAAGAAGTTCTCACCATTGAAAAATACCTGCGGAATAATCTCGCCAAATCCCAAAGTTACCAACGCTAAGTAATCACTCTTTAAGCGTAGTGTTGGTGCACCAATTAATACGCCAAAGAGGGCGCAAACAAAACCACCGATGATTAAAACCATCCAGAAGTTGATGTGAATACCAGGAGCATCAGCTGGAACTGAGCCAAAGAAATGGATATTTAAGAAGTAGAAAAACTCTGACATAAACCAACCAGCGCAGTAGCCGCCAATTGCCCAAAATGCCACGTATCCAAGATCGAGTAAGCCTGCGTAACCGACCACAATATTTAATCCCAGGGCCATAATTACATAAACAAGTGATTCATTTACCGCAGCAGGTGGCATCCATTGATTTACTACCTGATAAATTCCAGATGGTAATCCATCCCATGGCAACAAAAATTGATAAACGATAAACAAAACAAAGCCTGCGATGGTGTAACCACGGATCCAATTGCGGTTTGATTTAGTGACGTTATTAGCTACTGAAACTTTTGCCATCGTCTTAGACCTTTTCCGTTGTTACCTTGCCCAAAAGCCCAGCTGGCTTAAAGACCAAGATGATAATCAGGATTGAGAAGACCACAGTTTGTGACCATGCCTGGCCAAATGCGATTGGTAGGCCATCATTTAATCCTTGGATTAATCCAATCACCAGTCCACCAAGAACTGCTCCCCATAGATTTCCAATTCCACCTAATACAGCTGAGGTGAAGGCAATCAGACCAAGTTGGAAGCCAAGGTTGTAGTTAGTTGTACCAATTGATTGCTGGTACAAAAGTCCCGCAGCTCCTGCCATCGCTCCACCGATGGCGAAGGTGAAAGCGATAGTTTTGTTCACATTAATTCCCATCAAGGTGGATGCATCTCTATCTTGAGAGGTTGCACGCATCGCTTTACCTTGCTTGGTGCTAGTTACCAAGTAATTAAGTCCAAGTAAAAGAGGAAATCCAATTAGGAACAGCCAGATTGTAAGCATGCTGATTCGCACCTCACCAATATAGATATCACCACTTGGAATAACTGTTGGCCACTGACGTGGTGTTGAGCCATTCCATTTCAAACCAATAAAGTTAAGTAAGAAAGACATACCCACTGCTGTGATCAAAGCAGAAAGACGTGGGGCATGACGGAGCTTTCGGTATGCAAATCGCTCGATCAGGACATTAACTACCGCACCAAAAACCATCACTGCAATCAGGCAGAGTGCAAAGGCAAACCAGCCAAAGCCGTTTGATTGATCTGCGCCTAGCCAGTAGGTAATGAAAAATGATGAAAATACAGCGCTAAGCATAAAAAGATCGCCATGAGCAAAATTGATTAATTCAATAATTCCATAAACAAGTGTGTATCCGAGTGCAATCATTGCGTAGATCAAACCATTACGAAGGCCAGCGATCGCTGCTTGGGCAAATTGATCCGGAGACTCAATAATATTTATAAGCATCCAAAAAGCGGCTCCAAGACTTATTGTGATTGCACCAATCCGCTCAATTCTTTCCTTGCGGATTTGTCCTGGAGTACCAGTAAATTTCTTTGCTACTGCAGCCTGGGCCACTTTTACCTCTTCCAAAATCTCGAAGTACTGCTTGTAAACCTTTGAGCCGTAACCTACATGAAAAGCTTAGTTTTGATAAGTAAAATTTACTTCTTTTTGCTGTGAGCCAAGATAAGGGCGGCTACTTTTTCAAGTAGCCGCCCAAATCTTTAGTTCTAAAGATCTAGAACTAGTTAACAGTGATCTTTGTTTGGAAGGTCTCTGTGTTGTCCTTAACGA
>CAZDKV010000061.1:0-2524 GCA_964506125.1 uncultured Candidatus Nanopelagicus sp. | reverse complement strand
GCTAACTGGAAGAAGGCGCTGCAGATTGCAGCGAAGAATGACGTGTATACTGCTCCTCCTTTCATAGTGCATAGGCAGGAGAAGAAATGAAACCCAATCAAAAGCTCATTGACCTTTGGACTAAAGCAGCCAATACATATCATGCCAACCTTGCTGGTTCACCAGCCGAGGCATACCTTGAGAAGCGTGGCATCCTTAACGGAGCCGAACAGTTCAAGCTTGGGTATGTGGTTGACCCTGCACCTGGTCATGAAGATAGATTGAGGTATCACTTATCTATCCCATACATAACCGAGTCGGGTGTAGTTGGATTTAAGTTTCGCCGTATAGATGACGGCGACCCAAAGTATATGATTCCTACTGGTCAGAAGCATCACCTATATAACGTCAGTGCTATCCTTCATGCTGTCCATGAAGTGCTGATTGTGGAAGGAGAGATAGATGCGATATCTGCAACTCTTGCTGGTCATCCTGCTGTCGCTGTGGCTGGCGTTAATGCTTGGAAGCCTTATTTTAGCCGTTGTTTTGATGGGATTGGTCGCGTTGTTATAGCAACCGATAACGATGTTAAAGAAGATGGGTCTAACCCTGGGCAGGAATTAGCCAGACGTTTATCTGATGCGATACCTCAAGCTATCCGCGTGTCGCTTCCACCTGACAGTGACATCAATAGTATAATTGTCAGCCAAGGAGCTCAAGCGTTAACTAAATTGATTAACGCACTGGATGAATAGAGGGGCTCGTTGTCTGAAGATACTACCATCCTGCAATTCGAAGAGGATGCTCAAAAAATCTACGATGAATTGCTTGCGATTCTAGTAAAGAAACAAATTGATTACGGTCCATACAACATCTGGCATGCGCCAGGTGGCGCAACCAATGGGCTGATGGTACGCATGTCGGACAAGCTAGAGAGATTAAAGAATCTTATCTATAGTCCTAAGTCAAGTAAACCTAAGAACGAATCTCTTGAAGATTCGTTTGTTGACTTGGCTAATTATGCCATCATCGCACTAATGGTACAGCGTGGGGTGTGGGCTAAGTATGCCAAGAAATCGGAATAAGACTTACGAAGAACAACGTATCTCCCGCATCCGTATGTATGGAATCAGCGTGGAAGATTATGAACGTATGCTTGAAGAACAAGATGGTGGTTGCCACATCTGTGGCAAGAAGCCAGAAGGCAAGCGAGCTCTTGATATAGACCACGACCATGCAACTGGCAAGGTGCGTGGCTTGCTTTGTTCCAATCATAATCGTGCTCTTGGTTTACTTAATGATGACATTAAACTAATGCTTAGGTCTGTCGAATACTTGGTGAAATCCCTTGACTGATTTAGATAAAGACCATGAGATTTGGGAAATCATTAATGAGATAACAAGTTCGATTGCTTGGGGTATATCAAAAAGATATAACAGATTCGTGGAGCTTGAAGATGTCAAGCAAGCCATGAATGAATATGCATGGAAGCGCAAAGATAAAGTGTCCGAGTACCTAATGCGTGAGGATGAGAACGAACGCAGGCAGGGATACAAAGCATTCAGCACATTCATACGCAGGGCAGGCGAGCGATACGCTCGCAAAGAGAAAGCTCGTGCGCTTGGTTATGAGTTGGGTGATGAATACTTCTATCGTCTGGCTATGATTGAAACTCTTATCAAGGTGCTTGGTTCTGAGGATGCACAACTAACTAACCAAGTAATGGACCCAGATATTCATGGCGTTAAAGCTAAGAGGCAAGCCAGTGAAGGTAACAATCTATTGGCTATGTTAGCTGATGTGGACAAGGCAATGAAGAAGCTTGACTTACGAACTCACAGTATACTTAAATGTAAATACTCATGCGATGCATCTCTTGCAGAGATAGCAAAAGAATGGGACATCTCTCCGCAAAGGGTGGAGCAGATTATCAACAAAGGACTAAGGGATATAACAGAGTATCTCGGAGGGGCGACACCATACTAATGAAGAAGAAACCATTTTGGAAAACAACTAATCCAAAGAAGAAGTCAACACCACTAACACCTGAACAGAAAGCTGAGGCACGTGCTCGTGCGAAGGCAGCAGGCAGACCATACCCGAACCTGATTGATAACGCTGCTGTTGCTCGAAAGAAAAAGAAGTAATGCCAACATATGAATACGAATGTAAAGAATGTTTATTTAAGAAAGAGTTTGACATAAGGTTTGAAGTTGGTCCTGACTGCGACCAGTGTCATAGAACCATGACACGTGTATGGACAGCGCCAGGTATACAGTTCAAAGGAACTGGATGGGGAGGAAATTACAATGGGTAAGTCAGGCAATCCAGCCAAGCGGATAAAGGAACAACCTGTTATTAGCCCAGCTAATGACCAGATAATGGTCTGCTGGTGCGACAATGGAATCGTTGATGGCAAGTTCATGGAAGGCGTGGTCTACACGCTGTTAACTGCTGGGCTACCTATTACTAGCGCACAACGTGTGCAGGGTAATCAGATAGGCAGGCAACGTCAGACTGCATTCGATGTCTGGCATAAGAAGA
>CAZDKV010000060.1:0-2531 GCA_964506125.1 uncultured Candidatus Nanopelagicus sp. | reverse complement strand
TGGAAAGCTGCTAAAAAAGGTGAACCATCATGGCCAACACCATGGGGAGATGGCAGACCAGGCTGGCATATTGAGTGCTCTGCTATGGCACATGCTTATTTAGGTGAATCATTTGATATCCATGGTGGCGGACTTGATTTAATTTTTCCACATCATGAAAACGAAATAGCACAATCAAATGCTGCTGGTTTTGGCTTTGCAAATATCTGGATGCACAACGCTTGGGTTACAACAAGTGGTGAAAAAATGAGTAAATCACTTGGTAACTCTCTTCAGATCACTGAAGTCTTGAAAAAGGTTCGCGGTATTGAGCTGCGGTGGTATTTAGGTAGTGCTCATTATCGAAGCATGCTCGAGTTTTCATTTGAAGCCTTAGCAGAATCTGCAACTGCATTTAAGCGTATTGAGGCTTTTTTAAACAGAGCAGAGGCCATCTTAGGAAAAGAGGCTGAAATATTAATTGCAGATGATTTTGCCAAGGCGATGAATGATGATCTTGCGGTCCCACAAGCACTTGCCTTTATCGCTGAAAGTATGCGAATTGGAAATAGCGCAGCAGAGGATAAGAAAGTAATTGCTAAGACTGCTGGTGAGATTAGGGGTGCTCTATCAGTATTAGGTTGTGATCCAAAGGATTCAGCCTTTGCCGCTACTCAATCAAATAATGATGCAATTGATGGACTTATCAAATTAGCGCTAGAGCAGCGAGAAGCAGCAAGATTGCGAAAAGATTTTGCAGCAGCAGATCAAATACGTGATCAGATTGCCTCCCTTGGCATTACAGTAGAAGACACAACCAATGGTCCAAGGTGGAGTTATTAATGAAACCAGGTAAAGCTCGTAAGGATCGACCAAAGGGTGCTAAATCATTCTCTAGGGGCAGCAATAAGAGAGTTGAACGCTCTGCAGTTGCCCGGCCTGAAAAAAGAGATAACCGGCGTGATGAAAAGTCAGATGCTCGTAAAGGATTTCGCAAAGCTGCCAGATCAAATGAGCGCGAGGTAAAAAGGGAGGACCGAAGACCTGATCGTCCAGAAAAAAGATTTGATCGAAGAGGATCTACACAAGATGCAGTTGCTGGTAAAAACTCTGTTGTTGAAGCTTTGCGAGCAAAGGTTCCTGCCAAAGAGTTAGTAGTTGCAATAAAGGTTGAGTTAGATGAGAAGATCTCTGAGGCAATTAGATTAGCTAAAAATGCCGATCTACCAATAAAGGAAATACCACGCAGAGCACTAGATGATCTAACTGGTTTCTCAAACCACCAAGGTATTGCTTTAGTTATCAAACCCTTTAACTACACCGAGTTTTCAAAGTTGTTAGCAAATGCAAAAAAACCAATGATGTTAATTGGTTTGGATTCAATTACAGATCCCCATAATTTAGGTGCGGTAGTTAGATCAGCTGCAGCCTTTGGCGCAGATGGTGTGGTTATTCCAGAGCGACGAAATGCTGCAATGACTGGCTCTGCTTGGAAGGCATCAGCAGGAGCTGCAGCTCGTCTTCCAATCTCACAGGTGACAAATCTAGTTAGATCAATTGAGGATGCTAAAAAGGCGGGTTGTTTTGTAATTGGCTTAGATGCAGAAGGTGATACCACTTTGGCAAAGATGAATCTGGCAACCGAATCTATTTTTATCGTGGTGGGAAGTGAGGGAAAGGGCTTATCTAGATTGGTGAGAGAAAAGTGTGATTTAGTTGTTTCAATCCCAATGCAATCATCAGTTGAATCTTTAAATGCCAGCGTGGCAACTGCAATAGTTATGTATCAGGTTGCGGCAGAAAGAAGTAAGTAATTTGATTTACACCCGCTTTATAGCTCTTGGTGACTCAATGACTGAGGGAATGTCTGATGAGATCCTTGATGGTAATTACCGAGGCTGGGCTGATCGAGTAGCAGATGTCTTAGCAAAGAGTAATTCAAGTTTTACTTATATGAATTTAGCAATTAGAGGAAAATTACTTAAACAGGTAGTAGAAGATCAAATACCAACTGCAATCAAGTACATCGAAGGAAAGCAAACCTTAGTTTCCTTTCATGCTGGTGCTAATGATGTGCTGCGTCCAAATTACCGAGCAGAGCTTTCACTTCCCCTCTATGAAGAGGGTGTAAAACAACTAACCGATGCAGGTGCTACGGTAATTATCTTCACAGTGATTGATAAGGTTGAAGGAAAAGGAAAAACTGCCACACTTTGGCATCAGCGATTTAGTAATTTTAATGAGAATGTAAGAAAGGTGGCTGCAAAGTATCCAGTGATTTTATTTGAGGCTAAAGAGGCTGAGTTCTTAAATGATCGCAGATTCCTAGCCTTTGATCGACTCCATATGAACTCAGAGGGACACTCTCGATTAGCAAATGCGGTATTGCAGGGATTAGGTTATGAGTTTGATCCAAACTGGAAAGTTGCCCCACCACCTGCAAAGAAGAAAAACAAAGTTGTTAAATTTGCCTTGGATTTACTTTGGATTGCCACCTTTTTGATCCCATGGATTTGGCGAAGAATCAGAGGAAAATCCTCTGGTGATGGCAG
>CAZDKV010000059.1:0-2534 GCA_964506125.1 uncultured Candidatus Nanopelagicus sp. | reverse complement strand
TATTTAGTTGTTTGAAAGGGTTATTTTACAGCCTATTTTTAAATACTGTTAATTCAGTTACTAATCGTAATCAGCATCAGATTTTTTGCGCTTTGATCCACCAGATTTACCAGAGGTGCGCCTAGATAACTCACGGTTTACTTCACGGGTCATCTGCTGCTCCATCAATGTATTTCGCTTGTCATGTGCTTTCTTACCCTTTGCAACTGCTATTTCAACCTTTGCTTTGCCATCTTTAAAGTAAAGTGAAAGGGGAATTAGGGTTAAACCACCCTGTTTAATCACTCCTGAGATCTGAGCAATCTCTCGTTTGTGAAGAAGTAATTTACGATCTCGCCGTGGTGGATGATTTGTCCAAGAGCCCTGGTTGTATTCAGGAATATGGATACCACTTACCCAAATCTCACCATCTTTTGCCATTGCATAACCATCAGTTAATGAGGCTCGCCCTGCTCGCAAAGATTTAACCTCGGTGCCAGTTAGCACCAACCCACACTCATAGACCTCTTCAATAAAGTAGTCATGGCGGGCGCTTTTATTTTGGGCAATTACCTTCTTGCCTAACTCTTTGACCACAAGCAACCCCCAATCTTTCAGTTGTGCGGAGGTGGTTAAACCTTTAGATATTTACGTAAGGTGAGCACTGAAGCTAACCCGGAGACAAATAAACCTGTTAACAACAGCCAGGCACTTGCCACCCAAACATCGCGCCAGGTGAAAAACTGAGTGAAGGTTAAAAGTGGCGCCACCTTGGCATCAACTACTGCTTTAAAGCCGGCTAAAACTCCAGTTGATACTAACCAGCCGAAAACAGCGGCAAAGATACCCTCTAATAAAAATGGTAATTGAATGGAAAAACTTGAAGCACCAACTAGCTTCATTACCCCAGTCTCACGCCTTCTATTAAAGGCAGCAATCCGTAAGGTATTACTAATCAATAAGGCCGCAGTTAAAACTGAGGCAGCGCCAATTGCTAATGCACCATTTCGCAATACACCTAGTAATCTAAAAAACTTTTCTAAAATTGCCCGTTGATCTTGCACAATATCAACACCTGGCCGGCCGGCAAAGGCACTCTCAATTACTGCAAACTTAGTTGGATCTTTTAGTTTTACTCTAAATGACTCAGGCAGTTGATCTGCTGTGACATTTTGCGCAATCGCAGATCCTTCAAATCTTTCTTGGAAGCGTTTAAAGGCCTCAGTTTGTGATTCATAGTAAACCTCTTGCACAACTGGAAGTGCTTGTAGGTCGCGCTGAATACCAATCTTCTGCTCTTGAGTAATTACACCACTTGCACAAGATTGTCCCTCAGATAAAGATCCGCAGAGAAATATTGAAACTTCGATTTTGTCATACCAATAATCTTTCATTACGCGCACCTGTGAGTTTGCCAGTAAACCGATTCCTAAAAGAGATAGGGAGATGGCAACGGTAATAACCACCGCAAAGGTCATAGTTAGATTTCGGCGCAGGCCAATTCCGACCTCACTCATTACAAATTTAGCGCGCATTTGGTAACCCTATCTTTTTCATCTTCGCTTTAACCGGTATAGCCATAGACACCACGAGCCTGGTCGCGGATTACATGGCCACCTTCTAACTCAATTACACGTTTTCGCATCTGATCAACAATTCCAGCGTCGTGAGTTGCCATCACAACGGTTGTGCCCTCTCGATTAATGCGATCTAGTAATTTCATAATTCCAACTGAGGTGGCTGGATCTAAGTTTCCAGTTGGCTCATCTGCAATCAAAATTGTTGGACGGGAAACATAGGCTCTGGCAATAGCAACACGTTGTTGCTCTCCGCCTGACAGCTCACTAGGTTTTCGATCACCTTTTTCCTCAAGTCCAACCAACTCCAAAACCTCTGGCACATCTCTTCCAATCTGTTTTTTTGAATAACCCAAAACGTGCAAAGTGAAGGCAACATTTTCTGAAACAGTTTTATTTGGTAGCAATCTAAAATCTTGGAAAACTGTTCCAACCTGACGGCGTAACTCAGGCACCTTATGATTGGCTAAATTATTTAAATCTTTTCCTGCCACATGAATCACACCTGAACTTGGCCGCTCTTCTCGCAGTACCAATCTTAGAAATGTGGACTTTCCAGAGCCAGATAAGCCAACTAAGAAAACAAACTCACCCTTTGCAATCTCTAGGTTAACCCCATCTAGTGCAGCTTTATCTTGTTTGGGATAGATCTTTGTGACATTCTCAAAACGAATCAAAATCAAAACCCCTTAAGGTGAGTGCGCTGATCAACTAGTGCTAGTTTAGATAAATAACCACAATTAATTGGTGATTTAATGCTGATTTTTCCAATATAAAACTGAGAATTTACGCTTGCCTGTGAGATTACTCGCGCCCCTTGCGCCATTTAATACCTGCCTCAATAAATCCATCCAAATCTCCATCTAAAACGGAAGATGGATTTCCAACTTCAAAATTTGTCCGCAGATCTTTCACCATTTGATATGGAGCAAGTACATAAGATCTCATTTGATTTCCCCAAGAGCCAGAGTTATCACC
>CAZDKV010000058.1:0-2654 GCA_964506125.1 uncultured Candidatus Nanopelagicus sp. | reverse complement strand
GAGCAGTATACACGTCATTCTTCGCTGCAATCTGCAGCGCCTTCTTCCAGTTAGCACCAGAAGCGATAGCACCTATGGCATAGGAAGACCCAGAACCTAAGCCATAGATACCATCATCGCGTAGGAAGACTGAGTATGTATCATCTACTTCGTAGATGGTTCCATTCACAGCCATTAAAAAAAGAAATTCATATTCATCTGCTTTGTCATCGTGAACAAATCCATTATCACGTAAGCATTCACGCATACTAGGGATGACAGTTGTAATCATAAAGTGGTGGATGTCTTTTGTATTAGCTGGTATGGCTGGAGGTTTCCATATGTGTTGGACTATGTCACACGGTTGAGTTGTGCCAGCACCAGCGATTAAAAATTTTCCACGTTTAGTAATCTTAGTTACGATTGGGTGCGAGTAAGGGCGACCCTTCTCAGTTGTAGTTCTACTGTCGGCTGCAATCAAGCAGCCGTCTGGTTCTTGGATACCAATGATTGTTGTCATCGAACTGACCTCAATCTAGGTGGAGTCCAACGACTACTGGACTTACGTCCTCGTGTCGGAGCTGCGCTCTTCGACTCCTTACCTATGTTCTTCTCTGCCCATTTACGAGCATCTGAGTATGTTAAGTTTTCACGAGCCATGACAATCTGTATACCAGCGCCACGTCCGCTGCATGCATAACATACCCAGACACCCTTCTCCGAATTAACCGAGGCGGACTTATGTGAGTCATCATGTACAGGACAATAGATGGACTTGTCCCCACCTAGCGGTAGGTCCAATCCGTAATGACGAAAGACTGCCTCAAGGAATTCGGGTTGGTTCATTTGTTAATACCAATTCCTTTCCTGGTGGAACCTGTACGCTCCGCACCAAGTGTCGTATCGATGTAGCACATACTTGTGTGCTTCTTGTGTTTGTTTGAGTAATGACCATCCTGGTTTTGCCCAGAGTAATTGCCATACTCCACGTGCTCCACTCGACTTGTTGTAGGAGTCCACGTTGTATCGGCTCTCCTTGTATGCAATCTGAATTGCACACTGAGCCTCGCGTTTGTTGGTTGTGACTTGTGTTAACGCCAGCTCCACTCGTTCCTTCTTGTCCGTGACTACGGACAACTTCTTCTCGAATGTAAGTTCTGGCGATATTGCTTGGGCTGGTGTTGCTATTGGCAACATTAAACCAAGCACCGTCACTAGCACTAACCGCATAGTTACCTCTTTTCATTTTGTGAAACTCTGTCACAGCTTCACTGATGTCCATTGTAACCTGCCTGTTTTAGCAGATTCACCCAGAGTTCCGCAGGCATTACTGCATACGACTCTGAGATATTAGATGTGCCACGCTTTTTTATTAGCACAACTCCTGTTTCTGCATCCGCATGAATCATCTCATCTTCCAACTCTTTGAGATAGCCAGGGATGTTTATTCTTTTTTCATTCTTGCATTCTATAACAACACCATCAATGCCATCAATGTCACCCACGTCATCATGACGACCAGCACCATAGGCTCGTTCAGCACAGGGGTAACCCATACTAACTAGCCACTTAACTACATCACGTTCGTACTGTGACCCTTTGCGCTTGGATGGAGTAGTCATTAGTATTCAATCGAAATCCAAAATGGTCCAAGGTCTATGTTTGTAGAGAACCTATCAATACAAAACCCAACCGCAAACCTAGTAAAACTATATCCAAAATGTAACCATAGTTTGCCGACTCTAATCTCTATAGAATTAAAAGCTTTCATACGTAATCCTTTACTAGTATCTCCTGAAGAATTATATTTCTCTTCCGTCTTATTTGTTTACGTTCAGTTGGTGTGGCTCCACCCCACATACCAAATGCTTCGTGTCTTACAGCCCATTCCAGACATTGGTTTCTGACCGCGCAACCGCCACATATCTTTCGCGCAAGTTTGTATATATCAGGACCGCCTCCTTTTTCCTCTGGGAAAAAAAATTCGATACCAACTTCTCTACACAATCCCCTGGTCAGGTCTGGAAATTTCATCTATGTTTCCCTTTCGTAGTAACTTCATTGCAGATAATAAGTTTTCTATCGTAACCAAGTAACCTTTACTTCGGTTCGGGGGAATCTCACAAGTAATCTCGTGACCCCAGTTCTTGACTACATATCTTACGTAATCTGTTGGAACCATAATCACGCCTTCTTCTAAGACGAATGCCCAGTAGTCAGCTTGCGTTACTGATAAACCAGATGGTTCCCACGATTGGGATTTAAGATACCAACATTCAACTTCAATGTAAACATTGTTTGTCTTATGCCACTTGCGGTCACGTTTTACTTCAACAGTTTTACCATTGGTAAGAAGTTGTTTAACAAGTTGCTCACCTTCTTGACCATAGTTAAAATCTAAATCGAAACTTGATTTAGTTATTTCCATTGACTCAATGTCCTCGCTCTAAATAATTCTGTCGATGAGTTATACAGAGTCATCTTGCTAGCTTCTGCTGCTAGCGTTATATATTCCTCAGCATTAGGGTCAGCCTTACCATGACGATTCTTTACAACAGCAACGCGATAAACGTTGGCTGTGCTATCCAGCGCCACAGATAAGACAAGTTCTGGTAGGGCTGCAACCTTGCCCATCAGAGCCTTACGTGGCGCTGGGTAGTTTGGCTTAGACATCT
>CAZDKV010000057.1:0-2662 GCA_964506125.1 uncultured Candidatus Nanopelagicus sp. | reverse complement strand
GGTAATCAGATAGGCAGGCAACGTCAGACTGCATTCGATGTCTGGCATAAGAAGACTAACTTTGATTGGTTGCTCTGGGTTGATAGCGATATCGTTCTTACGAACGAAGCTTTGCAGTTGGTATGGAAGTCTGCTCACAAGGTTGACCGACCTGTTGTTAGCGGAACTTACTTCATCTCTAAGCAGATGGAGAGTTCAATCATGCAGCCATACCCTGCAGTATTCATGGCACATGAGGATGACAAGTATCTAATGTCATACGTCCACCCTCTGCCATTCAACCAGTTGCTCAAGGTTGATTACGCTGGGTTTGGATTCTTACTTATGCATAGGTCAGTGGCTGACAAGATGCGCCAGTTCCATGGTGACATCTCATTCTTTATTGAGTCGATGGATGATGCTAACTCTGATAAGGATACGTTTATTGGTGAGGACATCCAGTTCTTTATGAAGATGAAAGAGGCTGGGATTCCATTGCATGTTCATACTGGTGCAACAGTAAAGCACATGAAGAGATTCGCATTCGATGAAGAGTTCTATAAATTGTATTGGGCTACGATGTTAAACAGTATGCAGGCGCAGGCGCGTAAAGAAAAAGAGGCGGAGGCACAAGCCCCCGCCCCTTCGGATGGTTCTAGTTCAAGCTGATGCGTGAGAAGAACTCACGCTGAACTTGGTCAGCGTTCTTGCATAACTGATACATCTCCTGCTCACCTTTGCGTTTGCCAATACGATAAGCGACATACGCAGTGATGGCTATGTATACAATCGTCCACATTATTTACCTCCAATCCTTTCCAAAAATTTTTCTGGTAGTTCCAAGCGACAGACCACTGCCTTACCTCCCCCATCAGGGGAGGAAAGGTGTGATGCAAACTTCTGTGCTTGGAGTTTAGTATTGAAGTCACCCCACGCTTGGACTGGAGCCCATTGCGCTAGTTGTCCTACGAGAATGTAGGAATCACGTTTATCTCTGGACTCATCCAGAGCCTCGATGATTTCTACTGCAAGTTCCGTAGCACTTTCGGAGTTAGTGTTATCTGGGTCAAGTAAGTTGGCTACCAACTTGATTTCAGTCGGACGTGGACGTGGCATCAGTATCCCTTCATACATTGCACGTAGGTCTGGTGTTCAGCCAGTGCCTCACGTGCTTCGTTTTCGGTGCGTCTTTCTATTTCTGCATTGCAATAAGAGCAGATAAGAATGACGCTAGTCAGATGTATCATGCCTCTTTCCTTTCCTTGTGTTCCTTGTAGTAAAGCTCGCATACATCACCATCGATTATGTGATAATGCATGTGAGCACCAGACATGAAGAGGACTTCGTCCTCGTCATCGCCTAGTCCATAGGTATCGTGATACCCACAATACCAAGTCCAGCCCCCGACTGGAACAATCTTCAGTCGGGAGGCTTTGACTTGCAACGTGTCTTTATTCTTTAGTTTGCCCATCATTCTCCTCTGGAGCGTAGATGATTACGTCAGTAACCATAGCCTCCACCTCGTCATGCAATGGTTGCTCGACAAGAGCAGGCTCATTGTGTTTGGATGAATAGATGTGCAGGTAATCAAGCGCCTTGAGTATGTATTGTGCCACCCTTGGAGTGAGTGGCAGTTGGACATACGGCTGGTCTAGATATTTCTGCAATGGATTAGTCATGTTACCTTCCTATTAGTTGGACTACATCAAGAGCTTTGCTCTTGAGTTTGTCATACTTGCCTGAGATGACTCGCTCTGCACGAGTAATCTCTGACCTGTGTGAGTTCCAATCAAGATACTCAACGATTGCTTGGAACGCACCGAACTTAGTTCCTCGGATGTTCTCCTGTGTAGTTGAGTTAGCGTAGATGTTGAACGCAGTTTGACGTGAGTCCATCACCCTGTTGTATGTTCGGCGCTCACCAGTGGTGAGTTTGTTATACGGAGTCTGTTCGATGGTAGATGGTAGCGTCCACATTCTGCGGAAGATTCCTTCTACTTGGTAGTCATTGACTGGTTCGTTGAGTAACTTGTCAGCGATTGTTTCGTATGACTCGATGCCAGTGTAGATTACATCTAACATCTTACGCATCTGCTCTACCTGCAGTTTGGCATTGGTCGTGTGGTGCAAGGAATACTTGCAGTCCTTACGGAAGATGCCACTGATTTGGTTGGAGCAGAAGAGTCGGTTGACTACTGGCGTTACACCTAGTGAGCATGAACCATCGTGTGATGTTCGAGCTAGTAGGTATGCAGCGTGTGGGTCATTAGCAATCTTGACCTCTCTTGGTAATTCCAAGAGCATCCAGACTTGAGCACCGCCACGCAGTTCACCTGCGTTGGCATATCGTGCCTCACCTGAATCAACCAGTGCATCCAGTGCGGAGAACATCTCTCCATTCTGGAACACCTTGTATCGTGTGCCGACAGTGCCGAGCGCTGTCTGCCCACCATCCTTATCAGTGCGGACAGTGGCGAATCTGTCTGGCACTTTGAGTCTGCTGACCCCATCATCATTGACTGCTAGTGCTTCTAGTTCAGCCAGTGATACGTGCCAGTCAAGACCAGCCTGTTGTGCTGCATCCTGTGCGGATGTAGCGGTTACTGCGGAGCCAGCAATATTTGCTGACATTCTGCGTGTTGTTGTCATGTGTTTCCTTTCGTTAGTTGGTTGGTTGTATGGG
>CAZDKV010000056.1:0-2690 GCA_964506125.1 uncultured Candidatus Nanopelagicus sp. | reverse complement strand
TCTTTTAAAGCTTCTACTGCAGTTAATACAGAACTACCAGTTGTAGAGGTATCTTCCACAGCTAAAACTCTTCGACCCTTCACATCTGGTCCTTCAATTCTTCGTTGCAATCCATGGGCTTTTTCGGCTTTTCGAACTACAAATGAATCTAATTTGCGCCCACTTTTTGCCGCCACATGCATCATTGCAGTTGCTACTGGATCTGCTCCAAGTGTTAAGCCACCAACAGCTTCAAAATCTAGATCTTTTGTTAACTCCAACATCACCTCACCAACCAATGGGGCTGCAGTTGCGTCTAAAGTTACTCGGCGAAGATCTACATAGTAATCCGCCTCCTTACCGGAGGATAAAATTACTTTTCCGTGAACAACCGCTTTTTTTAGGATCTCACTTTTTAGCACATCTTTTGCTGACATATAGGTGAGCCTATCTCTTATTTTTATTAATCTTTTGGATAGACAACTACAGTTTGTTCACTTCGCTTAACCAAAGATTTTGGTGGGTTTGCAAGTAGTAGCGCATCAACTTCAGTTCTTAACTTTGCCACCTCAAGTGACATATTTGCCACCGCCTCCTCTAACTGCATGATTCTGGCTATTCCAGCAAGGTTTATACCCTCGCCAACCAACCTTTGAACATTGCGTAATTTGACGATATCTAAAAGTGAATATCTTCTATTTTTCCCAACAGTCCTATTTGGTGAAACAATTCCTAGCCGATCATATTGTCGAAGGGTTTGTGGGTGTAATCCAGAGAGTTGGGATGCAACTGAGATTACATAAACCCCTTCTTCCTCTGGAATTGTGTTTTCTTGGTTCATAATTTTGCCTTCTTAACAAAATCAAGCCTTGGGTTAAAATCTTTAGTTGCCTTAGCAAAATCCTCTATAGCTTTTTTGGCTGAGCCATCTACTCGTTGCGGTATTGCAACATCCAGGGTAATCATTAGATCTCCGCTGCTTGATCCTTTTTTAACACCCCTACCTTTAACTCTCAATGTCCTTCCAGATGGAGTGCCTGGAGCTATTCGAACCACTACCTCATCCCCCTCTAATGTTGGAATTGAGATATCAGCACCTAGTGCAGCCTCTGCAAATGTAATTGGCAAAGTTAGGTGAATGTTTTCATCTTTTCTTGAAAATATTGGGTGTGGTGTCACATGAATCAACACATATAAATCACCAGGTCCTGCTGCACCCGGTGCACCTCGACCCTTAATTTTTATCTTTGCGCCATCTTTAATTCCGGCTGGCACTCTGGTTGTGATGTTTGTTGGTGTAGAACCATTTGGTGAAAGCCTTAAATTTAATTCAGTTCCATATATTGACTCTTTAAATCCGATTGAGGCCTCTGTTTGTAAATCTGCGCCATGACGCTGACGCGCCCCACCAAATAGTGTTGAAAATATATCTCCACCAGGACCAAATAAATCTGAAAAATCTGCGCCATTAAAGCCTTGACCGCCACCATTAAAGCCAGGTGGCACCCTGCCAGATTTAACCGCCTCCCTAACCTCGTCATACTCACGACGTTTTTTATCATCACCTAATATGTCATAAGCCTCAGAGACGGCTTTAAATCGATCCTCTAGTTTTTTATCACCCTTTGTTTTATCTGGATGTAACTCTCTGGCTAATTTTCGATACTGTTTTTTTATGGCAGCACTATCAGCACTCTTTGAAACTCCTAGGATTTGATAGTAATCCTTCTCGTAAAGATCTTTTGCTGCCATGAGAAAATACTGCCGTTACGGGGTGGTTTGTGGATCGGTAACTGCAACCCTGGCTGGTCTAATTACCCGCTCTTTGTATTTGTATCCAGGTTGCAAGATCTTTGAAGCAGTTGGTTGGGTAACCTCTGTTGAGCTCTCATGAGTTAGCGCCTCATGAATCTCAGGATTAAAAGGCACATTAGCTTCGGCAAATTTGGAAAGACCTAATTTTTCAACAATTGAGTTAATTCGATCTGCAACTGCTTTAAAGCCGCCAGTTAACTCCCCATGTTCAGCTGCTCGATCTAAATCATCTAAAACTGGTAAAAACTCCATTAAGACAGCAGCAAATGCAAACTCTGTTGTTGAGGCTCGATCGCGATCTACTCGCTTTCGATAATTTGCATACTCTGCCTGCAGCCGCTGCAGATCAGCGGTTAAGGTAGCAACCTCATCAACTACAACAGTTGCTTCACTTAACGCTTGATCAACTGCGTCAGAGAGTTCCTGCTCTGACGCAGCTAGATTTTCTTCACTCATTACTTCTGCTCATCCACAACTTCAGCATCCTGCACACCATCATCTGCTGGTGTATCACCAGCTGGTGCTTGAGCGGCATTTGCTGCATACAAAGCTGCGCCTAGTTGCTGACTGATTTCAGATACTTTTTCAGTTGCACTCTTTATCGCTGAAAGATCACTGCCCTCCAGTGATTTCTTTAAATCTGCAATTGCAGTTTCAAGCTCACCTTTTTTAGCAGCATTATCACCTTCGTTGAATTTATCAGCATTATCTTTTAAGAACTTCTCGGTCTGATAAACAAGTGAGTCAGCAGAGTTTCTAACATCGGCTTCCTCACGGCGTTGTTTATCCTCTTCAGCATGAGCTTCGGCATCCTTCATCATTCGCTCAATCTCATCCTTAGAAAGAGCAGAGCCTCCGGTAATTGTCATTCGTTGCTCTTTGCCAGTACCAAGATC
>CAZDKV010000055.1:0-2727 GCA_964506125.1 uncultured Candidatus Nanopelagicus sp. | reverse complement strand
AAATTTGAAAATCAAATCTACTTGTGCTGAAAAAGTGATCTGAGTTAGCCTCAACGCCTAGCGCATCATCAAGCCAAGCTAAGTAGTCATCAGAACCTGAGCACCTAAACTGTGATTTAAGTTCAAGGATTTGAATTGATGCAGCCGCTTCATTTGCAAATCTTTCAATCTCTGAAATCTCACCAATGTCCGCCCAGGTAACCTTTTGCGCTTCATCAATAAAGAATACGCTTGTCTTAGATGCATCGATTATTTCTTTAATCTGATTAATTCCAAGATTCTTGTAAAAGCCAGACTTCTCATTCAATCGATGAGACTCATCAACAATTAGGGCGTCAAAAGCGTCTTCTGATGCTTCTAGGAACGAGCCTGCACTTGAGAATAAACTTTTATGGTTCTGTTCATTGCCAGTTTGATCAAGTTTTTCAGCATAAACAGTTCTTGGTGCAGAATTTTGAGTTACATACTGGGAGTTGAGTCGCATACCAGTTAACCGTGCTATTGCGTTGATTGCGACAACAGATTTACCAGTCCCCGGTCCCCCTTTTACGATAATTACCTCTTTTGAACCTTGCAGGGACTTTTTCGTCGTATTAATAATTGTTTCCAAAACAGTCTTTTGATCATCCAGTAATACAAATTCCTCATTTCCTTGGAGCATTGATGAAACAACTTCGGCAAGTTGTTTCGATGGCCTAATTGGTGATGAGTCGATTTCTTCTAATAAATCGGTTCCAGCTCCTTCTGAAATATTCTTAGCGATGTGCTGCTGCAATTCAGCTATGTCCCCTTTGAGAAATACTGGCGCTTCCTTTAAGAAGTTTTCATACCTGGAGTTTCCAACTACAGACCTATCAAGGCAATTGTGCAAATAGGCGCTGGCGCTGAGTTCAACATTATTCTCGTAGATAAATTCATTGAAATTCTTAAGGTGACTTGCATAACTCCATGCTTGATATGAAGGGTGTCTTTCATCGGAGAGTCCACCACCCAATCTAGTGCGCACATGGTCTTGCAGATCCGAAAAATTGATTTCAGTCCACTGCTTTAACTCAACTATCGAGAGGGAGCTTTGGCCAGAAGCGTTTTTACCTGTAATCAGAAAATCAATTCTGTATTTCCGTCCATTCACACGATACTCCACCGCAATTCCTGCATCTTTTGGTATTAACTCACTATTGATCACGTGAAACATGGCATTCCCAAGTGAATTTCGCCAAGAGGTGTACTCAGATTGACCGACATTGAGGTTGAATTTTCGCTTTACAGCGTCCTTAATTTTGTCTTCTATCTGAGGTGCATCCTTTAAAAACACTTCTTTAGTTGCCATATAGGAGATCACGGCCTCATCGTAACTTCTAGGGCTGACAATTAGGCCACTACGGACCGTAATTTAATTTGAAATGTCAGCTACGCAGAGTAGTTTTAATGCATGACCGAGCTTACACAAACCAGCTTCATTGAAACCGTAAATAGGCTGACTGAGCTTTGGCCTAAGTATAAATTGGGTGGAAAAGCTGACAAAAGGAATCCGGTTCATAATTTAGTGTTGAACGATATACCTGGGATTTTGAAATCCTGGGCACCGGAATTTGATCAATATATTTTTAAGGGTTCTGAAGGTGAGGGCAATTTAACCAAAACTCCCTGGTTTGCTGTTTTAAACCCAGATATAACAGAAACAGCTCGCAAAGGTTATTACATTGTGTACCTGTTTGATGAGGATCTCAGCAAACTTATTCTCGCTATTGGATTTGGTGTAACACAATTTGAAAATAGATACGGTGGGGGAAAGAAAATTTATCCTGCACTTAAATCAGCTGTAGATAACATGCGGATGAATAGTTCATACCTGACGGATAGCGTATTGATAACATCTGGTTCAAGAACGAATACAGAAGTATTGTCATTGACTAACACTGGTGACAAGAGACTTTCAGAGTATGAAAAATGTGCTATTTATGCTTTAAGTTATGATCTCCAAAAATTACCTAATGATGATTTGATGAAATCAGACTTTCTGGAATACCTAAATCTATATAGCCAGATGTCAGAAAGTCTTTTGATTGCTGATGATGATGCGTACGTATTAGAGTCTAATCCACCAGTTGCTCAGACAGATGAGGTTGCCGAAAAAGAATTTACGCCAAGAGTCCCAAAAAAATTACGAACCAGTAAGAATAATTCATCAGCAAGAGAACGAAGATTTTCAAAAAAAGCTGACAAGATTGGTAAAAAAGGTGAAGATTGGGTATTCGAGTATGAGAAGCGTAAATTAATCAAGTTAGGTAAATCAGATCTAGCGGAAAAAGTCATTTGGCATCGTAACCATGCAATAGACAGAACACCAGGATGGGATATAACTTCTTACGATGCGAATGGGGAACAGATTTATATTGAAGTTAAGTCCACCACAGGTGAAACACTGAACGAAATTATTTTGACTGTTAAAGAATGGCAAAAGGCGACCGAGGATTCGTTCTGCGACAAGTATTTGATCTATCTTGTAACAAATGTTTTGACGCAACCTAACTTGGAGATAATTAGAAATCCTTCAAGCTATGTCCAGGCGAAAAAGTTGGAGATTTCGGTAGAGAGCTATTCATTGAGCCTCTATGGCAAATAGCCAGACGAAAGCTTAAAACCATCCTATGAACAGACCCAGGTTGACTTAGGTTTTACGGTTTATCTCTCTTAAGTGTTTCTCTATATAAAAAAATGCAAAGT
>CAZDKV010000054.1:0-2833 GCA_964506125.1 uncultured Candidatus Nanopelagicus sp. | reverse complement strand
CAGATAAAACTAGAAATAAATAGGGATAAAACAAACCCCACCTTGTTTAATTTCCCTTCACACCTGTTTATACACCCTAACTAGAAATATTTCCTAAAGTATTCGTTAAGGTGTCTAAATTTAATTTGATGGAGCTGCTAATTGGGTGGGTTGCCCGTGATGGTGCCAATAATCGTGTTAGCGCCTAGGTTAATAGTGCCAAAATTATTAAAGATGCCGAAAGTGGTTATATTGTTGCCGTTCAAATTTATGGTTGCATCAGTAGTATTTGTTGTAGTCGCACCTGAATTATTTATATATGGAGCAGCGTTTAAATCAAGTGTGCCTTCATTAGTGAAAGTACTTCCTGAGCGATTAGTTATTCCGACGCCGGAAAGGCTGTAAGTACCCTTGTTAATCACAGCGCCATCATTTGTAATACTACCTACGCTGGAACTATTGTCATTTAAAATTAAGGTGTAGCCAGAGAAAATTAAAATATTTTTGAACTCGACTTGATTGCCATTAGTTGAATTACAGGTTGTACCCGTTAATACTCCCTGAAACTCATCGCAAAAATTACCCAAAAGAGTGTAAGCAACAACTGAAGAGGTTAACCCGGGTGAGCTATATGTAATTGTGTAGGAGTTAGTAATAACCCCATCGACTCCCAAATTGGTAAAAGTTGCGCGACCAAAAGCACCTGCAGCAACGGCAGTCAGAGTTCCTTGGATCGTGCCACCTGTTCCAGCAGTTAATGCTGCAGTAATTGTGGCTGATGATGTTAATACGTTATTACTAAATGCATCTTGGATTCTAAAAGATGGCTGATTTTGAAAAAGTATGCGAGTTGGGGATCCAGCCGAAAATACTGCAATCTTGGAAGCGGCTCCAGTAACTGTTGTAATAGTAGAGCCGGTTCCAGTCAATGTTGGTGTTGAACTAGTAGCTGTAACAGTTGTAGATGTCGCAGAGACTGTATGCACTGTGAAGGAAACTGTTGCAATACCTGCGGCATTTGTCGTTGAAGTTGTGGTTGCAAAGGAGCCATTGGCATTAGACTTGCTCCAAGTTACAGTTTTACCGGCGGTGCTTATTGCATTGCCGCTAATATCTGTAAGTTGGGCAGAAATTGTTACTGCTGATCCTGCTGCAGGCGAAGTACTAGATGAAGTAACTAAATACTCATTTTCAGCTCCGGCGGTGACTGTCAGTGAATTTGAGGTAGCTGCGGTCAAACCGGCAGGAGTGAACCTTAAAGTAAAAGCGCCTGCTGTGCCAGTGATAACTAAATTGGTAAAGGTTGCAACCCCTGCAACTGCTGCAACAGTTGTTGTGCCACTTAGTGTTCCAGTGCCAGACGCTATTGTGGCGACAACATTTGAAGTAAAGCTGGCGATTGCATTTCCACTGCCATCTACTACTCGGACAACAGGTTGGGTTGAAAGTGCAGTTGCATTTGCGCCACCTATTGGTTGAGTAAAGATTGCAACAGCCGCCGTAACTGTTAACGTAAATGTTTGTGTCACAGAACCAGCTGTATTAGTCGCCGTAATTGTGAAGGCAGTAGCAGTTGCAACTGTGTTTGGTGTTCCAGTCAAAGCACCAGTTGATGTATTAAAGCTCATTCCAGGAGGAGTTGCATTGATACCAAAACTTGCAATCGTGCCACCAGTAGATGTGGCAATAGTAAATCCGGTTGCTGCAGTATTTACAGGCCTACTTTCAGTTGACGCAGAAAGAGTGAAAGCAGGGGCGGCAACAGCAGCTGTTACCGTAAACGTAAATGTTTGTGCAGTAGAAGCTGTGGCATTTGTTGCAGTAATTGTGTATGGGGTAGAGCTTTGAGTTGCAGTAGGTGTGCCACTTAACTGACCAGTTGTAGTACTAAAGGTTAAGCCAGCAGGAGCAGCTGGTGAGATTGCATAGGATGCAATAGCACCCCCAGTTGATGTATTGGTAACTGTAGTAATTGCATTACTTACTACAACAGTTTGAGAGGATGAGGAGAGAGTAAAGGCAGGGGCGGCAAGAGTTGGCCCAGTTGTTGAAGATGTTGAACTTCTAACAATCTTTTCTGCCAGAGTTGTCACAGGCAGTGATGGCTTTGATGGCAGTGAGCTGCCATTGATATTAAATGCATTGATGGTGAAGGTGTAGGTGGTGGATTTACTCAATCCGGTAATGGTGATTGAGCCAGGCCCAAGTTGAGGTGAGAGTGATGAGATCCCTCCAGGATTTGAGAGCGCGGTGTAGTAATAGATTTTGGTGCCACCATCATCTATTGGAGCATCAAAGAAAACTACCGCCTGATCAGCATCTGTTGCTACCGCTTTAGTGATTAACGGCGCAGTTGGAGTAGTTGAGGAGATGAGGTGATTAAAGCTAGCTGAGGTAATCACCTGCTTACCTTTAGTAGTTAGGCGAATAGTAAAAATGTACTCAACATTTGGGGTGAGGTTTGAGATCTTATGGCTAAACAGACCACTGACCTTGCTTTTATAACTCTTAGAAAATGATGCACCAGTAGATGTTTTTGGTTTTGCAGTAATTTGGTATGAGGAGATTAAACTCTTTGCAATCTTTGAATTAAAGGTTACCTCCACCTCACCTGGCTTAGTATCGGTGATCGCTGAAATCTCAAGTTTTGAAGAGGCAGCATTTGAGGTTAAGGAGATGGGTGAAATAGTTAGGGATAAAACTGCAACTATAAAAAAGATAAGGTGAGTACGCATAAGACGTACTCACCCCTCATAAAACGTTTCTTAAGTGTAGTGTATAGGTTGTTGCACTTGAGTTACTTTTTATGGTGCGCGCCTGGCAGGAATCGAACCTGCGACCTACTGCTTAGAAG
>CAZDKV010000053.1:0-2835 GCA_964506125.1 uncultured Candidatus Nanopelagicus sp. | reverse complement strand
CCAAGTTTTTTAAAGGTATATATGGTGGCAATTGCTATTGCGCCAGCTGCAATCCAAGAGAAATTAACCCCAGTTGAGTAGATCAATGCAATTATCAAAATCGCGCCAATATCATCAATTACCGCAAGTGCTAAAAGAAATGATCGCAAAGATGCCACCGCATTTGATCCAACTAATGCAAGTAAACCAACCGCCAAAGCAATATCTGTTGCTACCGGCACTCCCCAACCATTTGCATCCACTCTTCCAGCAATTGCAAGATAAATTCCAGCAGGAAGGGCCATTCCACCAAGTGCTGCCACAAAGGGCATGATCGCTTTTTTAAAGGAGGAAAGGTGTCCTGAGGTTAACTCTCGCTTTATTTCAAGTCCTACGACAAAGAAGAAAATAGTCATCAATACATAATTAATACTTTTTAAGATTGTTAGATTTAAATAAAGACCGCCTAATGAGATCTCAAAATCAAAGGCCAAGGTGTCAAAGTAGGTATTGGACGCGGGTGAGTTAGCAATTAACAATCCCAGAAAGGATGCGATCAGAATTAAAATACCACTGGCAGATTCTCGGTGGAGAAAATCTCTTAGCGGTCTAATGACTGGATTCATATTCCCAAGGTACCATCTTGCTTATGAACTCTGCGGTTACCCTCAAGCGAAAGATGCAAGGGTTAGCAAATAAGAGATTGGCCTTACTTCAACAAGGTTTTTATCAAACCCAACCAGGCGGATATGGTGCGGGAGATAAGTTTTTAGGGATCACAGTTCCCCTTTCACGTAAAGTTGCCAAGGAGTACAAAGAGTTATCTCTTTCTGAGATAAAGAAATTAACAACTAGCCCATTTCATGAGATTCGATTTGTTGCCCTTGCAATCTTAGTTAATCAATTTAAAGCAGCTAATGATCAAATAGTGCGTAAGCGGCTTTATCAAAGTTATATTTCAATGGTCAAAGATGGTGGAATTGTTAACAACTGGGATTTAGTTGATGCCACCGCACCTTACTTTGGCGAGTATCTAATCGATCACCCTGATCGGGTAAAAATCCTCAAAGGGTTAGCAAAAAATAAAGATCTTTGGGTTCAAAGAGTTGCCATCATCTTAACCTTTGCATTAATCAGAGATGGTGAGAGTAAACCAACCTTGATTTTGGCTAAAGGGTTTTTAAACCATCCTCATGATCTCATCCATAAAGCCACAGGTTGGATGTTGCGAGAGGTTGGAAAGAGAGATCTGACAGCACTTCGTGGTTTTCTAAAACAGCACGCACACCATATGCCTAGAACAATGTTGCGATACTCAATCGAGCACCTGCCAAAATCAGAGCGAAAGAGATGGCTTTTAAAGTAGAGGTATTAGCTTAATTTTTTTCAATCTCAAATGCCCACAGATCTAACTCATCTAAATCAACGGGGGTGAAACCTTTCGCCTCAAGTGCTGATGCGATCTGAGCACGATGCTCAGTTGCATGGTGGATGGCTTGGGAGAGAATTGTTGATCTCCACCTTTTAACCAGCTTTCCTGAGTAATTTGTAAACTCAATCTGTTCATCATCTAGTGAGACCGACTTTAGTAGCGCAGCATCAATAGCCTCAGCTTGCTTTGCGATAAGTGCTAAATCAGCGGTAGTTGTGATCTCAGGTATTGAATCACCTGGTAGCTGTGGGTGTTCACCAGTAATGCGAAATGCATATGCATCAGCAGCATCAACAATGTGGTGAGTAATCTCTGAAACCTGCCACTCTTGGTTGGTGGCAAAGGCTGATAAAGATTGCTCAGGCAAAGTTTGCAGATGAGCAATAGTCTTTTGGTTGGCCCAACTCATATGGGCGAGTAATCGATTAAGTGCAATGGTCATGCGATTAGTCTAGGTGAAATAGATTTAAAGAGTAATCTCTTTATTTACCGCTACTCCTCTTTTTTAACTCTGCGTAATTGACGCTCCAAAGTTGCAATCTTTTCCTGTAAACGGGTGATCTCATCACTTGTCACCTGGCCATCAGCTGAAATCTCCTCCACCTCTTTAGCAAAGGTTTGAAGTTTCTTTATATCCTCCTCTCGCTCCCGATTTTCCTGCCTTGCCTCATCCATGGCATTTAACACCACACCGATCAAGACATTTAAAATTGTAAAAACTATGACAAAAACATAGGAGATATAAAAAGGAAGTGCCCAAGGTGAGACTGCCAAGCCATCAACTAAATAGGTGGCAAACTCCTCAAGGGTGAGCAAAATAAATAAAGAGGTCAATGCCGCAGTTATATCCCCCCACTGCTCTGGCATCTGTTCGCCAAATAAATACACCCCAGCCATACCGTAGATAAACAAAGCCAAAAAGATTAAAACCGACATACTCATTAATGGCGGTAGAGAACGGGTAATAGATCGAGTCAGAATTCTTACCTCAGGCAAAAACCGAAAGATTCGAATCAATCGGAAGATGCGCAGAAGTCGCAAAATCAAGGTTTGATTTGCTAAAAATGGTGATAGACCAATAATTATAAAATCAAAGATATTCCAGCCAGTTTTAAAAAACTCCCATGGTTTTCTGCCATAGGAGATCATTCGAACAATTAGTTCACAAACAAATATCCAAAGGGCAATCTCATCAAATCTAACTAGTGATTCTCTAGTTGCGCCATCAATTCCAGGGATTGTTAGTAAGGCCAGCGCAACGGCATTTAAAAGAATGATGCCCGCAATACAAAGTTCAAATGGTTGGGAGTAAACAACCCTAGTTAGCCACTTGATACGAGCTGATTCCACCAGATGTTCCTATCTAGATTTGATCAATTTCTTACTGCACAAAAGAGGATATTTTCTAAACCTACCCCACCAAA
>CAZDKV010000052.1:0-2978 GCA_964506125.1 uncultured Candidatus Nanopelagicus sp. | reverse complement strand
ACCTTAGACATGGCATCAGTCTAACCTTTACAACTAAAACCCCGCTTGGTTTAAGCCATAGATGGAGGGCCAAATCGCAAAACTAATTGATACTGGCAGGATTAAAAAGACCACCGGAATTAACAAGGCGATCTCACTCTTGCCTGATCTCTTTAATAATGCAAGGTTGATCTGCTTGTTTAAGGTCAGGATCTGATTGTTTAAAACATCCAAAACCGGTGTTCCTCGCTCAACTGCAATTTGAATTGAGTTAGTCAGTCGCCTTACCTGTGCTGAATTAGTTGCATTAGCAATAAATTCTAAAGTTTGTGTCAAATTTATCCCGGTAGAGTACTTTTCAAAACTTTTGTTAAATAGCTTTGGTAGATAACCATCGGAACGATTGGAAACATATTTTAAGGCTGTCATTGGACTCTCACCTGCTGAGATCATAATCGAGATCATCTGTAAAATAACTACTAACTCTTCATTAATCTCACTTTGCTTTATTTCACTGCCAGTCATTTTGTTGATTGATTTTTTTAGCCAAAACATCTGATCTGCATAGTTTGATACTGAAATCATTGTAGCTGCCTCGATCAAGATAATTCGCAATGAGAAAAGTAAGGCTGGTGCGATCAGTAGAAATATATAAAGATTCAGGTTAGTCATTTCTTATCCAACGCTAGTGTGAATAAGCGTTTGCTCTTAGGCAACTGAGCAATTTTATTCATCCATAGATAAGCAATAGCGGTTGCCAGCACACCAATCACCATTAATATTTGTCCAACATTTTGTTGATAGGCTGCTCTAGCATTTTCTTGAGTTCTCAGAATTAGTAAGAGTAGCCAAGGCGCAAGCGCAGCTAAGTTAGCGGAGTTTCTAATCCAGCCAAATCTAGTATTTATCTCAGCCCGTACTGCCAAATCATTTGAGACATACTCTGATAACTCCCGCAGAACTCTGACTGTATTTCGACTTCCAAATTTTGCCGCAAAAAATAACGCTTCGCAAAGCTGATCTGATATTGGATCGGAGAATTTATCCTTAAGTTTGCTAAGTGCTACTTCAAATTTCATCCCTGCTAATACATTCTCGGCGAACTGAGCAAAATCTGGACGAATTGAAAGTGGACCGACTTTTCCTAGGTTAGCAAGACTCTCTGTGATCGATGCGCCAGATTGAAGAGC
The DNA here is from genome assembly GCA_964506125.1 of uncultured Candidatus Nanopelagicus sp. Lineage (GTDB taxonomy): Bacteria > Actinomycetota > Actinomycetes > Nanopelagicales > Nanopelagicaceae > Nanopelagicus. Next base: position 1,809 of record CAZDKV010000052.1, on the reverse strand, counting down.
AGAGATGATCAAATCCAATACCTCTGGCCAGGCATTGGCTCTGCTTAACGAAATACGCTTTTGCTTAGCAATCTTAGACGCATACATAACTGCTCCCACCAAAAAAGTAAGTACCAGCCAGAGTGTTAAGCGCTGCACAATTAATTTATCCTGCTTCGCTTATTGAGAAGATTTGAAAAATTACCTAAACCTGGCTGGTACTTTTTACCGTTCCAGGTAAATAAGCTTTCAATCTCAATATTTCCTGCTTCGGATCTGCCGGTAACGCATGCAATCTCGCTGACTCGTCGCTGACCAGATAAATCAATAGAACACTGAACAACCAAGTCGATACTGGTGGCGATGGTAGGTGTAATAAAACTTTGAGAAATATTTTCACCAGCTAATAATGGAAGTAATTGAAGCTTATTGATGGCACCTCTTGCAGAGTTGGCATGCAGGGTCGCCATTCCAGGAAGACCTGAGTTAAGTGCAATTAACAGATCTAAGGCTTCAGCCTCTCTAACCTCACCAACAATAATTCTGCTAGGGCGCATCCGAAGAGATTCTTTAATTAATCTACGCAAGGAAATTTCGCCATCTCCCTCTAAATTTGCGTTCCTAGTTTGAAGCGCTATCCAGTCAGGCAGCTGAGGCTTTAACTCAAATACCTCTTCGATTGTTATGACTCTTTGATTTACTGGAATTCGACTAATCAAAGCACTTAAAAATGTTGTTTTCCCAGCTTGAGTGCCGCCGCTAATCAATAGGTTTAAACCAGCAACAACTGCTTGATCTAAAATTTCTAAGATCTCGTTGCTAATTGAATCTATGCTTACAAGATCTTCTAAGGTGTTACCTCGATTTATGTGTTTTCTGATATTTACTGCCCAATGCAAGGCTGTTACCTCTGGGATCGCAACATGCAATCTGCTGCCATCAGGCAAGCGCGCATCTACAAATGGGTTACTCACATCCAACCTGCGCCCACCCCAGATCAGCAATCTTTCAATTATGTCCTGCACAATATCTTTGGTTAGCACCAGATTTGTTAGCTCACTTTTACCAGCTTTTGCAATAAATATCCTGCTTGGAGAGTTAATCCAAATCTCCTCAATGCTCTCATCTTGGATGAGATCTGCAAGAGGACCAAAACTTTCTATTTGATTTGTATTTAGGTTCACCTGCTAAGTATTTATGGCATTAGTGAGTGCAAGGTAGATACTGTGTATTACTGCTAACTTAAGGTGATTAATGTGTTACTTAATGTTATTAAAGTGAATTTGATCTACCCGTTTAAACCAATCTAGAAGATTTTCATTAGTCAACCGTTGGCAAGGGTTAATCTGCACAAACTCTGGTAGTGATTTTTGGGCACGGTCAATCAACCTCTTAGTAACCTCATCGCTGCTACCATTTAAAAGAATCCAAAAACCTAATTTTGAAACTCGACAGATACAATCTGTCTGACGAAATATATTTTTTAATTCATAGTAAATTTGTACTAACTCATTCTCAATATCGCTCTTAACCTTATCTAACTCAAACAAATGGCTAATCTGTTCATACTTTTGCAGATTCAGAACAACAGAAATAATTGCAGTCTGTGATGAATTGCGATCAGCCATTGCTAGATCTCGTTTTACGATTTGATTAAACTGATCAGGAGCCAGTGCGCCAGTTAATAGGTCAATTTGGCCATCATAAGAGAGGAATATTGATTGAATTACCTCTTCATACTTATTCATGGTAGTTAGAAAGGGTAGTATTTAAATATGGATATGAAAAGAGTTTTTTCAACTGAGAGCTCACGAGTTCGTGCTAGTTATC
>CAZDKV010000051.1:0-3145 GCA_964506125.1 uncultured Candidatus Nanopelagicus sp. | reverse complement strand
ACGGCAACTCTAGCCAATTGAGCTACTGCCCTTCGTCCCGAATTAAGGCATGAAACATCATGACCTAATACAAGCGCCGGGGGCGAAATTGTAGGCGGGTTAAGGAGAAAGGTAAAACTGAGATAAATATGAAGCCAGTTTTAAGCGTAGATGGCAGACTTGACCCCCCATGGGTGCATCTGAAAAATCAAGAGTTTCTAAACGAATAGCAGCAATTGCAGAGTCAGCAACACTTGCAGTTGATGGCAAAGCAAAAGCATTAAAAGCTGCTGGCCGTCCCGTAATTGGTTTTGGTGCAGGTGAACCAGATTTTCCAACTCCAGATTACATTGTTAATGCTGCAATCGAAGCAGCAAAACTTCCAGCTAATCACCGCTACACACCAACACCAGGATTGCCAGAGTTGCGTGATGCCATAGTTAAAAAAACTAAACGAGATTCAAATTATGAAATTACTGCTGACCAGGTATTAGTCACCAACGGCGGAAAACAATCTGTATATCAATCATTTGCATCTGTGCTAGATCCAGGCGATGAGGTACTTCTGCCATCTCCATATTGGACCACATACCCTGAGTGCATCAAATTAGCGGGTGGAATACCGGTTGAGGTATTTGCTGATGAATCACAAAATTATTTAGTATCGGTGGCCCAACTTGAGAAAGCCTTAACACCAAAGACCAAAGTCTTACTTTTTTGTTCTCCCTCTAATCCAACTGGATCGGTTTACTCACCTCAACAGGTGAAAGAGATTGGCCAGTGGGCACATCAAAAGGGATTATGGGTTATTACTGATGAAATATATGAACACCTACTATATGACGGTGCGATAGCACCAAGCATTTGTGTTGCTGTGCCAGAGCTAGCAGATCGCACAATAATCATTAATGGCGTTGCAAAAACCTATGCAATGACCGGCTGGCGAGTTGGCTGGATGATCGGGCCAAAAGATTTGATAAAGGCTGCAACTAATCTGCAGTCACATCTTTCTTCAAATGTTTCAAATGTTTCACAACGGGCAGCAATTGCAGCTCTTACTGGTGACCTATCAGCTGTTCATAAAATGGGTGAGGCATTTGATCGCAGACGTAAGTTGATTGTTAAGTTATTAAATGAGATCCCAGGTGTTAGTTGCCCAACTCCAACTGGCGCGTTTTATGTTTATCCATCAGTCAAAAATGTTTTGGGTAAAGAAATTCGAGGCAAGAGGCCTAAAACTTCAGCAGAGCTTGCGACATTGATTTTAGATGAGGTTGAGGTAGCAGCGGTTCCCGGTGAGGCATTTGGTCCATCAGGTTACTTACGCTTTTCATATGCATTAGGGGATGAAGATATTGTTGAAGGAATAGGCCGGGTTAAAAAACTATTGAGTGAAGCGATTTAATTTAAATCCAACCCTACTAACTGCACCTCAGCTTCTAGTTTTACTCCAAACTTTTCATACACTTTTGCTCGAGCCATCTTTGCTAATTTAACAATGTCACCAGCCGTGGCATCGCCAGAGTTTGTTAATGCCAATACATGTTTATTTGATATCTGAGCACCTGCCAATTTTTCTCCTTTGTTAACCCCTGCATGTTCCATTAACCAGGCCGCCGAGGTTTTAACTCTGCCATCTGCTTGTGGCCAGCGCGGGGCATCGGTAGGTAATTTATCTGCCACCTCTTTACTTAAAATTGGATTTACAAAGAATGAACCGGCTGAGTTCGAATTCATGTCACTTGAATCAATCAACATTCCTTTACGGGAGCGCAATTGCAGTACCGCTTTTCTTACCTCAACAACAGGTGCTCGATCTCCAATATTTATAGACAAAGACTTTGCTAATTCAGCATAGGTGATGGGTAGTGACTGCTCACCTTTTCGAAGTTGAAAGGTGACATTTAGAATTACATACCGGCCAGCTTCTACTTTGAAAACTGAGTTGCGATAGGAAAACTGGCACTGTTCATTGGTAAAGGTAGTTATCTCACCCTTACGTCGATCGTAAGCTTTTACCCGTGCAATTGTTTCACTTACCTCATGGCCATAAGCACCAATATTTTGAATTGGGGCCCCGCCAACTGTTCCTGGGATTCCGCTTAACGATTCTAAATCTGCAAAACCTTTTTCAATTGTTGAAGCAACAAATTTATCCCAATCTTCACCTGCAGATACCTCAATCATTCCCCCGCTGCAGGCGTCATAATCAAGTGCATTACCCTTACTTTCAACTCTAATAACTGTCCCAGCAAAACCTTCATCACTAATCAATAAATTGGAACCGCCACCCAAAATTAATATCTGCTCACCTGCTTTATCAGCAGCCTTCACAAACTCTACTAACTCATCCTCGGTATGGGCATGAACAATTTTGTGCGCTGGTCCACCAACTTTAAGCGTGGTGAAGTTTGATAACGCTTCCATTAGCTAAGCCTATCGACGTGGTGAGAGGATCTCATTTTTTCCCCGAAATCGCTCTAAAATTCTTTGATAATTCTTCCGTGAATTCTTATCCCGATAATCTGGATCAACATCGTGGTAACCATGGTGTCGACCTTGTTCCAGCGGCAGATCAAGTTGCATTAACTTCCCACCAACACTTCGGATTGCAAGTGATAACTCTAGATCTGCGTTTCGATAGTACTTTGCGCTGGGATTTGCCCCGCCAGCTAAAAGTGCAAACTTACGATCTAAGGCAAAGTAGTAACTAAATAGCACATCAACCTCACCGGCACCTTTATCCTCGGTACTCCGCCATTCATCTTCAAGGTTTACTAATCCGCCCTTCCAGCCAACTCCTTGATAACCAGATTCCAGAGCAGAAATTGTCATAGGTATAGGGTCGTTTATGAATTTTGTCGATGGGTCCATGATTAATAGGTAATCCTCGACGTATGTATTGAGAAAGTAATTAATAACATTTCCCCAGCCAAGTGGATTTTTCTCTTGCGTAACACTTATCTGATTACCTATGAATATGCCATCAGGAAGCCAGTTGCTCTTACCATTGGCGTAAATACTTATCGGCGTACTGGTGTGCGCAGTTATTGAAGATACACAACTAATTAAATCTTCGGTGAAACCCTCAGCAATTAAGCAGATACGAAGTGACCCAGCCATTGGCGGGTATTAATTAACGAGTTTCGCGGTGAAGTTGTGAAGA
>CAZDKV010000050.1:0-3250 GCA_964506125.1 uncultured Candidatus Nanopelagicus sp. | reverse complement strand
TGTTTAAATCTAATTCAACTAATTCTTGGGAACATCCCTAACCATGTGTTGAAAGTACTTGCCTGAGGTATCTCCCAACATTTTTTCACCAGCAAAATTAAATCCTAAAGCTTTATAAGAATTAATCGCCAATAAATTATCGGCCCAAACGCCAAGGCCTTGCCGCTGCCATCCTTTTTGATTTGCATGTTTATCTATGTAATCAAATAGCGAGCGCATAACACCAATCCCTCGATAATCAGGATCGGTCCAACAACCGCCTATCCAACATGTTGCCCCATGATCACCTTTTAATACTTCGATATACAACATTCCAACATCTATGCCAGCACTTGATGCAACTAAGTAATCCTCTTTCTCATAAAGTTTTAACCAATCCTCTTTTGGTTGGCTGATAACCTCATGCAATTTGGCACCAAAGGCTTCAGGATTTGCAGTAAGTGCTCGAATTCGAATCTGCTTTAACCGCTCCCACTGATTAGGGGTAAGTAGGGATACCTCTATCTGCTGGTTCACAGATATACCCTAAATTACCAAAACGCCTATTAAAGATAGATTTGGTTTAACTGGGCAAAATACTTTAGATTTACCTCCGTTAAGGGGAGTACCTCACAACAGCATCTTCGTCAGTACGGATAGCAATATCCCGGAGCTGCGGCCAATTATTGGTTGAGGAAGACCTTGGCAATACCTCCCATTAACGAATAGGTGAAAAATAATGAATGTCTCACTAACCACTTGGCTTGTCGTAGTAGCTGCCATATTAATTTTAATCTTTGTTGATCTAGTAACTGTAAGTCGAAAGCCACATGAGGTTAAATTCAAAGAGGCAGCGGGCTGGTCAATTTTTTATATCGCGCTCGCTATCGGCTTTGGTATTTGGGTCTGGCAAAGCGCTGGCTCGGTATATGGAACTGAGTACTTTGCGGCATACCTGGTTGAGAAATCACTTTCTGTAGATAACCTATTTGTATTTATCATTATCTTGGCGCAATTTAAGGTGCCATCGATTTACCACCAAAAGGTATTGATGATTGGCGTGCTACTTGCCTTAGTACTTCGAGCAATCTTTATTGCAATTGGCGCTGCCGCCCTGGCTGCCTTTAGCTTCACCTTTGTAATCTTTGGCGCAATCTTGATCTGGACTGGCTTTGGATTATTTAAGCACTGGGATGAGGATCCAACCCCTGAGGATAATTTCATGGTTAAAGCGATCTCAAAGCGAATGACGATCACAAAAGAGTTTGACGGCTCAAAGAGCTTTACCAAGGTAGATGGCAAAAAAGTTGCCACCCCAATGTTTTTGGTCTTAATTGCAATTGCTTCAACAGATCTGTTATTTGCTTTGGATTCAATTCCAGCAACCTTTGGTGTGACAAGTGAGCCATTTTTAGTATTTGCAGCTAACGCCTTCGCACTCCTTGGCCTTCGCGCTCTTTACTTCCTGCTTAAAGGTTTATTAGACAAACTTATTTATCTATCCCTTGGTCTTTCAATTATCTTGATGTTTATTGGTGTGAAGTTGATCTTTACCTACCTACATGAGACTTGGAGTGAGGTACCAAAGATTCCAACCCTATTTAGCCTTGCCGTAATTGGTTTGATCTTAACAATCTCAACAATTGCAAGCATTATTAAATCAAAGAAGGATCCAACCGCCCACGCCCACGCAGGTCGGGTTACTGGAGCTAAAAAGAGTGAAAAGGCTGAGTAGGTACTTTTAGTAAAAGTATTTACCGCACTCTGCTTTTTAAGCAGGTTAATGATTGACAGCCAATAACCCTTGGCTACCATTGACCTATGTGTTTATCCTGCATGTTAGCTGCTCAAGATGCCTTTGGTTCAAAGAATTTTAGAGTTGCACCCCCAACTCACTTACAAATATTAGAAGGATTTAATCAGAGCATCGAATTACTTTATAAGTTAATTATTCGTATGCTGACCAAAATCTCCATCTGGTAAGCATTAAAGGCAGCGCCATTACCTTTTTCAACCGTAAGTTAACTCAGGTAAATGATCTCTCTAAGCTGCCAAGGCGGGTAAAGAGCAAAACCCTTCAGTTCTACTCAGCAAATCGCAATATTGGTAATTACCTACCGGTCTTAGCAATTCATCAGATGTTAGATCAAGAGTTAGATACCTGGAATATCCATAAATCCCCAGTTGATTGGGAGTTTGTTCATAAAAACTACGATCAGGTAATTGTTGGTGGCGCAGGGTTATTGCACTCAGTCTTTGAAAAGTTTTGGGTTGATTTAGATAAGAACTGTAAGTTGCCAATAATTATCTGGGGGATTGGAGTTTGCCTGCCTGATAATGATTCAGTAAAAGGTGTGCCAAAAACTGTTGTGCAATCAGTATTTAACCGAGCAAGCTTTGCAAATGTAAGGGATGAGTTAACCAGAGATTTTTACGAGCTAAAATCTGATATCTCAATCACCGCCTGTCCAACCTTGGTCTATGTGGCCAATAAATTTAAGGTGGCGCCAAAGAGTGGTGCAGGAAAGAAGATCTTGCATAGCTCACATGTGGATTTAGAGCCAACTGGCGCAGCTACTCAAATTGAGCGAGTAATCAAAGAGTGCGGTTTTGATTACAAATTTACGGATAATATTGAGAGCACAAAAAATTCATTAAAGAAGATCTTAATGATGTACCAAGATTGTGATTATGTAGTTACCACCCGATTACATGGCGCCATCATCGCCTACGCCTTTAACCGGCCATATATTGCAATCTCATTTGACCCAAAAATTGCTGCCTTTAATAAGTTATATGGCGGAGGAATCTGCATTACCGAGATATCTCAATTATCTAATGCGTTAGGTAGTGATCAATTTAAGGTTTCTACTGATTACAAAGCCGAGCTGGCAAAGATAAAGCAGTTTGGCGCAGAGATTAAGGCTGCAATCACCAGGTAGAAAGGTTGGGCAAAGATCAGTAAACTCAACCTTTGTAATACAACTAAAAAGTAAGTTAGATCCAAATTAAGCAAGGGGGTGGCCTATGCAAGCCTCCGTTGCGCAACAATCATTAATTTTAGAGCTGCAATTACTAGATAACGAGATTATGCAGGCTAATACCAAATTAAAATCACTACCTGAGATTGAGCAACTACTTCATATTGATAAAAGAATTATTACCGCAACAGATGAGTTAGCTGTTGTGAAGAGTGAGGCAGATCAAATCGCCTTAGAGCTTCGCCGTGGTGAGGTTGATGTTGAAACTGTTACCGATCGTATTAAAAAAG
>CAZDKV010000049.1:0-3328 GCA_964506125.1 uncultured Candidatus Nanopelagicus sp. | reverse complement strand
CCTTGTTTGGTAATTAAGAAAATATCCTCCGGATCTAAAAACTCCGCTAGAGATTTTCGGCAGTAGATACCAAGTGGCACCTTCTTTTTACCAACATACTCATCCTGCACGTTGTAATAAGGACCTGCGATTAATGCGGTGATGTAGGTTGAAATTCTTGGGGTAGTAGTAAAGCTCCACTTAGCTTTTTTATCTGCTAGAGCGACCTTATCTTTCACTGGATTATTTGAAATAACCTGCCAATGATCAGGGGCAATTACTGAGAGTGTGAAGGTTGCCTTTAAATCTGGCTGATCAAAGCATGGATACATCTTTCTTATAAAAGCTGTCTCACCTTGTGAGTAAAGGTAGATCTCATTATCTACTGGATCAACAGATCGCTGTAGCCCCTCACCAGTTTTGGAGTAGAGGCCATTTAACTTAATTACTAACTCATTTTCTGCTGCTAAGTTATTTATAAATATGCTCTCACCATCATAATTTGCAGTATCAACTACCTGACCATTTAAGGTGGCAGAGATAACTGATTTACCAACCGCGTCAATAAATGTTGAATAACCTGGCTTATTGCAGGTGAACTTAACTACTGTGTGAGAGATAAAGATTTCCTCACCTTGGGTAAGGTCTAGCTCAACCTCATAGCTTTTAATACTTAAGTGAGCAGATCGCTCCGCCGCCTCAGCCCTCGTTGAGTTTAAACCTGGCATATCTACTCCCTTTAAAGTAATCCGATATCGCAAAGGCAATATTATTTAAGTCTGTATCCAAGCAGAGATTGCAGGTTAAGCCAAGATGGAGCGAGCCTCAAATCGAAGTTACTCACTTCGTGGCGATCGAATGACCCGCGCCCAGAGTTTGGCGATGTCACAAAGCTGGGATAAGTACTCAGTTGAGATAAACAAGGAATTAGATCTAAATCAAATATTTGCAGATAAAGATGAGGTGATTTTAGAGATTGGCTCTGGCATGGGGGAGGCAACCGCTGCGATTGCTCAAGCAAATCCACAAACTGGCTATGTTGCTGTTGAGATGCACACCCCAGGTTTGGCTGCGCTTTTAATCTTAATTAATCAACTTGAGTTAAAAAATGTTAGATTGATTAGGGAGGATGCTACTTATTTATTAGCAAACTTTATTCCTGACAATAGCCTTGATGGTATCCACCTCTTATTTCCAGATCCCTGGCCAAAAAATCGCCAACATAAAAGACGGATTGTTCAAGGTGAGTTTGTGGATTTGATTGCTAACAAATTAAAGCCAGGAGGGTTTATTCATATCGCAACTGATTGGCAGCCTTACGCCGACTGGATAAAGGCAAGATTTACTGCCAGCACAAGATTTATAGGTGGCGTTGTGGAACGTCCTAGCTGGCGAGTGTTATCTAAATTTGAAGGACAGGGATTAAAAAAAGGACATACTGTTACTGATTTTAGATATGTAAGAGTTTAAAGCTTTCCCTCTTTTTCAAACTTAGATATTTGCCCAATTCTTCTAACATGACGTTCATCATTGGTAAATGGTGTAGCTAAAAAGGTATCTACTAATTGCAGACAAAACTGCTCATCATGCATTCTGCCTCCAATTGAGATCACATTTGCATTGTTATGTTCTCTAGCTAACTTTGCAGTTTCAACCGACCAAACTAAAGCTGCTCTCACACCCTTCACCTTATTTGCTGCCATTTGCTCACCATTACCTGAGCCGCCTAAGACAATCCCGAAAGATGAGGGATCTAATGCGGTGGCCTGAGCTGCTGGAATACAAAAGGTTGGGTAATCATCAAGTGCGTCATATTGGTGTGGCCCATGATCTACTACCTGATGGCCGGCCTTTTCTAAGTGTTTAATAATTTTAGATTTGAACTCAAGGCCAGCGTGATCACTACCAATGTGAATCTTCATATCGGTAGTTTGGCATATAAATAAATCTGCCTGGCTTATCTTTAGTAAGCCAGGCAGATAATGTCTTTACTTTATGCCAGGTTAGGGCTTAACCGCGGTGATCGCCTTTGAAAGCCTTGTACCCCTTGTACTTAATGTTGTTCACCATCTTGGTGACTCGTTCAGTTGTTTTTGCCTTCTGGGTTGCAGCTTGAGCTGCACTTACCTTTCCGGCAGCAACTGCTGCATCGATCTGCTTATTAACCTCAGCTGATAAGGCTGCAATTAATGCATCTTTCTTATCACCGGCAATTTGTGCAAGTGATTCCCCAGCCTTCATTCTTGATTTAACTGTATCTAATGAGATACCAAGAGTTGAGGTGACCACTGCATCAAGTGATGCTCGGTTTGCCTCCTTCATCGCCTTTGCCGCCCCTCTTAAATCTGTGGCTGCTTTAGCAATTGCATCTGCTTGAGATTGGGTAATAGTTCCATTGGTTACCAAGGTAGATAGGAGAGTATTAATACCCTTACCCTCTCTGCCACCCATGCGATCATCTGCTGATGCAAAGGTCGTACCAGAAACTGTTAGCGCAACTGCGGTAGAAACAACTGCGGCAATTAATCTTTTCTTCATTGATCCTCATTTCTTCAAGTACATCTTGCACCTGATGTGAGTAGATAACTTGATCAACCTGTGTTGATCATCCACAACACCTGAGTGCTAGGTCAAAATACTTTTTCCACTCAAATCATACTGTGCGCTCAGGTGAGTGCTACCACTTATCTTTCTGAGAATTTCGTGTGATTTGTTAACCCAATAGGGGGAGCACTCTATTCACTCTGCGTAATCGCCTTCACCCTTATAAACAGCGCAGGCCAAATGGCTTGCCATTAGACCCCAATTAAGGGGGGATGGAAAGGTTGAAATGGCAATCTACAATCTAAAAGCCAAAGTAATAAAGGCAGTTATATTTGCAATTGTAATAAATGTAATCAATCCAATGGCAGTACAAGCTGCTGGAAGAAATACAACAGCTGCAGCTAACACAATTAGAAGTGGAAGTGGTGTACCAGCTGCCTCACTTGGAATTGATGGTGATTTTTATATCGATCTTAAAACCATGAATTTCTATGGACCAAAGAAAAGTAATCGGTGGCCGATACCAACCTCACTTCGTGGACCCGCGGGTGCGACCGGTCCTGCTGGTGCTGATGGAAAAAATGGTGCAACAGCAAATTCAGTAGCGGGAGCAACTGGTCCCGCAGGTCCAGCTGGTCCAAAGGGAGATACTGGTTCACCCGGACCAAAAGGTGATACCGGCGCAACCGGTGCTACTGGTGCAACAGGACCTGCTGGATCTGGCGGTGGAAGTACGGGACCAAAAGGTGACACAGGTGCAACCGGACCTGCAGGGCCTAAAGGTGATACTGGAACAGCTGGTTCT
>CAZDKV010000048.1:0-3361 GCA_964506125.1 uncultured Candidatus Nanopelagicus sp. | reverse complement strand
GACTTCATCGCGGGAGATTGCAGCCATAATCGGTGAGTATAACTGGTGTTAATTCACTGGCGAATTTGACCGTCTCCGCTAACAATCCAGGTAGTAGTTGTCATCTGCTCAAGTCCCATTGGTCCACGAGCATGCATCTTTTGATTTGAAATTCCAATCTCAGCCCCAAAACCCATCTGGCCACCATCAGTAAATCTTGTTGAAGCATTAACCATAATTGCAGCACAATCATTTAACGAGGTGAATTTACTTATTGCATCTGTATCTGAAGCCACAATTGCTTCAGTGTGCTGTGTTCCAAACTTTGCGATATGTTCAATAGCACCTAGTACCCCATTTACCTGTGCCACATTTATCTCTAGATCACCATACTCTGTTGACCAGGATTGCTCAGATGCCAATTTTGTTGCTACTGCGATCTGATCTGCAATCTTTTTTGTTGGCAAGTCGCAATTTATTATTACGCCAGCTTCTACTAATGCTTTGAGCGCAATTGGCGTAAAGGAATCAGCTATGGCTTGATCAATTAGCAATGTTTCAGCTGAATTACATGTGCTGGGACGGTCACATTTAGAATTAATCAAAATTGAAATTGCCTTGCTAAAATCAGCTGACCTATCAACATAAACATGACAAACACCTGCGCCAGTCTCAATAGTTGCAACTGTAGAATTTTCCACTACGGAGCGAATTAATTCAGCGCCACCTCTTGGAATAACCAGATCAACTAAACCTTTAGCAGTCAGCAGAGCCGAAACTGTTGAGCGATCATCAGAGGGGATCAATTGGACTACCTCTTGGGAAATTTTTGATCCAGCAAAAGCCCCGCGAATCACATCCACCAATACCTTATTACTTTCAGATGCAGTTGCAGATCCGCGAAGCAGCGCAGCATTTCCAGATTTAATTAAAATTACTGCAGCATCCACAGTCACATTCGGCCGTGCTTCATAAACCATACCAACCACACCAAATGGAACTGATAACTGCTTTAGGTTCAACCCGTTATCTAAGTTTCGTTCAATTAATACTCGCCCCAATGGATCAGGTAATTTTGCAATCTCTCTGGCGCCAGCGGCCATATCCATAATTCGCTTTGTTGTCAGCAGTAGTCGATCCTGTAAGGATTGACTAACTCCAGCGGTTTTAGCATTTTGCATATCAATTTGATTTGCTTTAAGAATCAAATCAGAGTTTTTCTCTAAGCCTTCTGCAATTTTTGTTAAAACCAGATCCCGCTCTTGACGAGTGGAGGTAGAAAGAGTGGTGGATGCATTAGCTGCTTTAGTTGCAATCTCGGAGATTATCGTGGTGGCATCCATTGGCTAAGCCTATGCTCAATTAGGCTATGGTTGTGATGCGATTATTTAGGTTTATCCGTAATACGGTAATAACGCTTGCTGTGATTTATGGAGCGCTGTTTATCTTCACTCGGGTAATTCACTATCCGGAGCCAATTGCTGCGATTAAGTTAGGACTAGCGCCAGCCTCTAAAACTCCCACCTTGATGCCATGGCATGTGATCGATCCAGCTGCAAAACCAATCACCTTGCCAGTTGCATCTGAAAAAATGCCTGCAGAGATTATGTATAAAGGCAGCTCACTGCCCTTCAATGAGTTTCTTAAGCAAACTGATACCAATGCATTTATTGTAATTAGAAATGGTGTGATGAGCTATGAATGGTATAAGGAAGGAATAACACAAAGTACTCAATTACCTTCCTACTCAGTTGCTAAAACAATGACATCAATCATGATTGGTCAATTGATTAATCAGGGCAAAATCAAGGAAAGTGATAAATTCATTGATTACTTTCCAAATCTAAAAGCTGGAACAAGTTTTGATCTAGTAACCATTAAGCACTTACTTGATATGCAAGCTGGTGTTGGCGTTAGCGATAATTACCCATCTGGACCTGCTGGTTGGGGCGTTGCAATTGCTCAAATGTATGCATCCACTGATGTTGACTGGTTTTTGAAGAACAATCGAAAAATGGCATTTGAGCCAGGTACCGATTCTGAGTATCGAAGTGTTGACACCATGATGTTGGGAATGATTATCAAAAAAGTTACAGGTAAGCGGATTGCTGATTACTTTAGTGAGAATGTATGGCAATTAGTTGGGGCAAAATACCCGGCCACCTGGAATGTTGATCGCATCGGCGGAACGGAGAAAACTTTTTGCTGCTTCAACGCCTCAGCCATTGATTACGGTCGCATCGGAATGTTGCTAATAAACGGTGGATATGCCGGTCCTAATAAAATAATTGATAACAAATGGTTGAGTCGAATGAGCACGCCAGTTACTACTTTGGATAGAGATTGGGGATATGGCGCTCAGGTTTGGCATCCATATCCAAATACCTCTTTAGCACTTGGCTTGCATGGTCAATTTATCTTTGTAAATCCAGCAACACGTACCGTAATTGTTAAGTTAAGTGATAATCCAACTGATTCAGATCATGAATCCGATACTGCAAAAGTTTTGCTAGATATTTCAAACCTTAAAAATTAATTAGGTAGGAAATAGGTTCCAACCTGCTCACCATTTAAGCCAGCCGATAAATCAGGTAGCTTGGTTAAAAGCATTCCAATGCCAGCAGCAGTAACAACTTTAGCTGCCTGAACTTTTGTCACCATGCCCCCACTTCCAACTCCAGCACTACCTGCGCCACCAAATGTTGCTTTATCTAAGGTCGCAATATCACTCACCATATTTATCTGCTTCGCACCTGGCGCACTTGGATCTGCATCGTAGAGTCCGTCAATATCGGTAACTAGCACAAGTAAATCAGCTCTGATTAGCGTGGTAACTAATGCCGCCAAGCCATCATTGTCACCATATCTAATCTCCTCAGTTCCAACTGTGTCATTCTCATTAACAATCGGAACTACACCAAGCTTTAACAGTGACTCTAAAACACCCTTGATATTCTCAACATGTGTGGCGCGATTAATATCATCAATAGTTATTAGCAATTGCGAGGTTGTTATCTTAAATCTATTAAATGACTCGGTGTATCTAGCCATTAATAATCCCTGCCCTACTGAGGCAGCAGCTTGTTGCAATGTTAAATCAGATGGTCGATTTGCAAGTCCTAAAGGAGAAAGTCCAGCAGCGATGGCTCCAGAGGAGACAATAATTACCTCTTTGCCATCTGCTTTAAGTTTAGCAACCACATCAACCAACTGATCAATTGCTGCTGGATCAAGGTTTGCACCAGCATTGCCAGTTAAGGTTGATGAACCAACCTTGATTACAATCTTTTGACACTTACTTAAATCAACGGACATCTTCTTCAACCTGTGGCGTTCTAGGATTTGCCACGTTGTACTCCCACTGCATTTCAATCTCATCATC
>CAZDKV010000047.1:0-3449 GCA_964506125.1 uncultured Candidatus Nanopelagicus sp. | reverse complement strand
ATCTGGTGGCAATTAGGTTTACTTCTAGCATTTGCCAATGTGACTGGTGCAATCATCGGTTCACGCCTTGCAATTAAGGGCGGTTCACCATTGGTGCGTAAAGTATTTCTAGCAGTTGTATTTTTACTTATTGCCCGCGTTGCCTGGGACACTTTTATAAGTTAAACTTAGGTCTACAACTTAATATCGAAGAAGGAAAAATGGGAAAAAAAGAAGAGATTTCAGCGGCGATTACTCCCGCACTATCTGACCTCGGTTTCTACCTTGAGGATATAACAATTACTTCAGCTGGCCGGCGCAGCATGATTACTGTCATTGTTGATGGTGACAACCATTTATCTCTTGATCAAGTCACTGTTGCTACTAAAGCAATAGGTGAGATTGTTGAGAATATTCAAAGTTTAGGAGAGTCTGCCTTTACCCTAGAGGTAACCTCCCCAGGTTTAGATCGTCCCCTTACCAAGCCTAGGCATTGGCGAAAAAATATTGATCGATTAGTCAAGATAGTTTTATTAGATGGCAAAGAGATCAAAGGCAGAGTTAAAGATGTTAGTGAAATTTCAACCACAGTAGATGATCAGGTGGTTAAGTTTTCAGAGATTAAGCGTGCAACACTTGAGATTGAGTTTAAGCAGGTGGGTAAGTGAGCGTTGATGTTGAGGCGCTTAAAGCCCTAGCACAAGAGAAGAAATTACCACTTGAGCGATTAATCAATGCAATCGAAAATGAGGTTGCAAAAGTTTATGCTGAACTACCAGTTGCTAAACCACATGGCCGTGCAGTTTTAAATCGACAAACTGGTGAGTTAGTTATTTATGTCCCAGTACTTGGTCCAGATGGTGATCGCATCGATACAGTTACTGATAACCCAGATGGATTTGCAAAATTAGCTGATAAAACAGCACGTAAGGTAATTAAAGAGAAGATGCGCGAGGCAAAGGATCTTGAGGTAGTAACTGAGTTCTCCGGCAGCGTTGGTGATGTAATTGGCGGGATTGTGCAACAGGGTAGAGATCCTGAGGTTATCTATGTCAGTTTAGGAAGAGTTGAAGGAAAAGTACCTGCTGCTGAGCAGGTAAAGGGTGAGGTGTACAAACACGGAGATCGAATTAAGTGTTTTGTAGTAGATGTTAAGCAGGGTGAAAAAGGTCCAGAGGTAACTCTATCTAGAACTCATCCAGCCTTTGTGAAGATGTTATTTGCACTAGAGGTGCCAGAGATTAAAGATCGCGTTGTAGATATTGTTGGAATAGCACGTGAGCCAGGAGCTCGAACAAAGTTATCGGTGAGAACTCATCGCGCAGGAGTAAGTGCTAAGGGTGCCTTAATTGGTCCACAAGGAAGCAGAGCACAAAATGTTATGAATGAGTTAAATGGTGAAAAAATTGACATCATTGATTACTCAGATGATCCAGCCACCTATGTAGCCAATGCGCTGGCACCAGCAAAGGTAAGCTCAGTTGAGATTGTTGATTTGGCAGCTAAATCTGCCAAGGTGATTGTGCCGGATTATCAATTATCACTTGCAATTGGCAAAGATGGGCAAAATGCCCGACTGGCTGCCCGCCTTACCCAATGGCGAATTGATATCCATCCAGATAATCCAGTAACGCAGATTAAGGCGGAAAAGGTAGAGGAAGCGGCAACTATTTCACCCATCCAAGGGGCGTAGGGTAGAGTGCGCAATGTTGGGTAAAAAACTTAGACAACGCAGCTGCATCGCATGTCGAAAGTTGGCTACTCGAGAGGATTTAATTCGAACAGTTTTGATCGGCAATGAGGTTAAGGTCGATCTAAACCATCGGATGAGCGGACGGGGAGCCTGGCTTCACCCAAACTGCTTTTCGGTGGCAACTGAGCGAAAATCTTTTAATCACGCCTTTAGGTATGAGGGTGAGATTAAGTACCAAGATTTAGCAGATTACTTAAAAGGATTAAGTAATTAAGAAAATGTATGAAGCGAGCGAGAATGACACTCTAATGAGCACTACCAGATTATGAGTAGGTCTATTTAGGCTCGCGCGTAAATAACGCGGGGCCAGAAGAAGGAGCAGTGTGGCCAAGGTCCGCGTTTATGAGTTAGCTAAAGAGTTAGGGCTTGAAAGTAAAGAGCTGCTAGCAAAGCTACAAGAGGTTGGCGAGTTTGTTCGCTCAGCATCATCAACTGTTGAAGCACCGGTTGTGCGCAAGTTGATGGATAAGTTTCCAGATTTAGTTCCAGCAGAGGCTGCGCCAAAGGCGAAAAAAGCTCCCGCAAAAAAGGCTGCGCCAAAACAAACTGTGAAGGTGGAAGATTTACCACCTGAGTTACAAAAGATGGTTGAAGATGCAACACCAGCTGTTCGTCCTGCTACACCAACAACACCAAGAAGTGCTAACAATCCATTCTCATCACCAACGGCTGCGCCGACCTCACCAAGTGCGATGCCGCGGCCACCAAGAGCGGGAAATAATCCATTTAGTAGTGGCGGTGGTGGACCACGTCCACCTGCTCGACCAATTAGACCAGGAGAGGCGGGAAGAACTCCTGGAAAATTACAACCAGGACAAAGACCACCAATGTCTGGTGCTCGACCTGGTGCTGTTCGTCCAGGTTTTGCAGCACGTCCTGCAACAAGTAATCCGCGTCCAAACTCTGGTGCACCAACATCATCTCGACCAGGTGGCACTTCATCGCCATATCGCACACCATCAACACCTGGTGCTTCACCATTTGGTGGCAAAGGCGGCGGACGTCCACCACAAAGAGGTGGTGCAGCGGGTGCATTTGGTAAGGGCGGTAAGGGTAAAAATAAAAACCGTGGACAAAAGAGTAAAAAAGAAAGACGTGAAGATTTTGAAAATCTACCAGCACCACAATTAGGTGGCGCAGTAGTTCCAAAGGGTGATGGTAAGACTGTGGTGCGAATGCGTCGCGGTGCTACCTTGATGGATTTTGCCGAAAAGATTAAAGCAGATCCAGCCGCATTAGTTTCAGCGCTATTTCACCTAGGTGAGATGGTGACCGCAACCCAATCAGTTGATGAGGATACCTTCACATTACTTGGCGCTGAGCTGGGCTTTGTTATTCAGATCGTAAGTCCTGAGGATGAAGATCGTGAGTTGCTCGAGGAGTTTGATATCAATTTAGAGCAAGAGTTAGCACAGATCGATCCAGAGGATCTGGTGGTGCGCTCGCCAATTGTTACCGTTATGGGACATGTCGATCATGGTAAAACTAGATTATTAGATGCAATTCGATCAACTGAGGTTATAAAGTCTGAGGCGGGTGGAATTACTCAGCATATTGGTGCCTACCAAATTCATCATGAACATGATGGTGTGCAGCGAGCCATTACCTTTATTGACACCCCAGGACATGAAGCATTTACTGCAATGCGTGCTCGAGGTGCGAAGGTAACTGATATTGCAGTGCTGGTTGTAGCCGCAGATGATGGCGTTATGCCACA
>CAZDKV010000046.1:0-3536 GCA_964506125.1 uncultured Candidatus Nanopelagicus sp. | reverse complement strand
AGTCAGAAAAATACTTCGCCACTAGGCCTCGTGGTTCGCAAATTGGTGCTTGGGCGAGCGCGCAATCAAGTGAGCTCTCATCAAGAGGAGAGTTAGAGGAAAAGTTTGCACACTTTGAGGCTAAGTGGCCAGCTGGTGAGCAGATTCCAATGCCAGATTTTTGGGGTGGCTATGTGGTCAAGCCGGATTCAATTGAGTTCTGGCAAGGTCGATACTCCCGCCTGCATGATCGGATTCGTTATCTAAGAGAAGGTAATAATTGGCAGCGCATAAGGCTTAACCCCTAATATCTACCAATGAGTGAAATTAAAATTCCGGAGAGTTTAAAACCATCTGATGGCAGATTTGGTTGCGGACCATCAAAAATTTTGCCAGCATCAATTGCAAATCTAGCTTCTAATTATGGAAAAGTTTTAGGAACTAGCCATAGGCAAAAGCCGGTCAAAGATGTGGTCGGCGCAGTAAGAGGTGGGCTTAAAACATTATTTTCACTTCCTGATGGGTATGAGGTAATTATTGGAAATGGTGGCTCAACTGCATTTTGGGATATTGCTACCTTTGGATTAATTGAAAAAAAATCTCAACATTTAGTATTTGGTGAGTTCTCCTCAAAATTTGCCGCAGCTGCCAAAGAGGCGCCGATGATTGATGAGCCACAGGTTATTAAAACTGAGCCTGGCTCACACCCACTACCAGCAGTTTCAGATGATATTGATACCTACGCACTTACCCACAACGAAACAAGCACTGGGGTAATGATGCCAATTATTCGCCCAAAAGGATCTGATGGCGCATTGGTGTTAGTTGATGCCACAAGTGCTGCCGGCGGCCTTGATTTAGATATCTCTCAATCTGATTGTTACTACTTTGCCCCACAAAAATCTTTTGCATCTGATGGTGGCTTATGGATAGCAATTATGAGCCCAGCTGCAATTGCTAGAGTTGAAAAGATTAAGGCAAGTAAAAGATGGGTGCCAGCATTTTTTGATCTTTCAATTGCAATTGAAAACTCTCGTTTAGATCAGACCTATAACACACCAGCACTTGCCACCTTAATTTTGTTAGCAGAACAAATCAACTGGATGAATTCAAATGGTGGTTTAAAGTTTTCAGCGGGAAGAAGTGAGGATTCTTCAAATCGGTTATACAACTGGGCTGAAAAAACCTCCTACACCACTCCTTTTGTTACCGATAAAGCAATGAGATCAAAGGTAGTTGGCACAATTAATTTTGATGAGAGCATTGACGCACTTGAGATAGCAAAGATATTACGAGCAAATGGAATTGTTGATACCGATCCATACCGTAAATTAGGTAAGAACCAACTTAGAATAGGAATGTTTCCAGCAGTTGAGCCAGCAGATATTGATGCCCTTACTGCTTCAATTGAGTATGTAGTTCAGGAGATGAAAAAATGATGAGTGCAAAGTTTCGCCGTAGGGTAACCATTGCGATTTTAATTGGCATGGTCACCATGGTCATTATCAGCGGTTTGTAAGAAAAAGGATTTTAAATGAAGGAAGCAATTTTTATCATCGCACTAGGCATTGTGCTTTGGATAATTGCCTTTGTATTTGCAGTGGTAATGAATGCAGATACAAATGTGCTTTGGATCTGTGTGATTGGTGCGGTGCTAGGGGCAGTTGGACTTCGCTACACAATTAAGCGCGGCCGAAAAGGAAAGCTTTAATTCCCATCAATCTGGGATGCAATTCCACGCAAAACCTTAGCTAATCTCTCACCATCTGCAGCAGTTGAGGTACGACCGCTTCTAAGACCATTGCCATATCGATCTAAGATCTTGATAGTGTCCTCAATCATTGCAGCTAAATCATCATTTTTACCACGTGAGCCAGTTGCAATAGTTGGTGGTGCCTCTACAACTGAAACTGAAAGTGCTTGTGGACCACGACGACCATCTGCAATTGAAAACTCTAATTTTGTGCCAGGTTTAACAGTTGCCACGCCTTCTGGAAGTGCAGCAGCTGCTAAATAAACATCCTCGCCCTCATCATTGGAAATAAAGCCAAAACCTTTTTCCAAACTAAACCATTTAACTCGACCAGTAGGCATTGGTATCTCCCTTCAAATTTTAGTATTCGTTTAGGCCATCGTGTAATGGGCAGGTGAGTAGTTTAACCCAACAAGCTGCTTAGGTGTTAGTGGATTATTCAGCCTTAATTAACGCCTCAGAGTGGGCGCCACAGCCGTGATCAAAGGAAACAACCCGAGCATCCTCAGGCGAGATTGCATTTGAGCAAACTCCAAATGCGCTTCTAAGTGAGCCAGCGATTGGGATAAAAAATCCACAAGATGAACATGGTTTTGGAGCAGCTTGTGCGATTGGTGCTTTTGGACCGCGATCTCCTTCATACCATCGCTTACTTGCTGCATCGCGGCCAACAATTGATAAAACTCTTGCTCTGCTTAATCCAAACTCAAAAAATTGCGCAATATCTAACTCTTCCTCTTCTGGAAGGGCAGCATAACTTTGTGTTAAACGTTCATCATCTGGCGCAGTTGGCACTACATCACCAACTCCAAGATCTCCTGGCTGAATTCTTTGTGAGTATGGCACCCAATTTGGAGCTAGTAATGCTTTTGCACCTGGCAGCAAAACAACATCACAGATAGTTGCATCACTTTGATCATCTACCTTGGCAACTGTTACCGCCCACATCCAGCCGTTATAGCCTGGAAGTTTTGCGTGAAACAAATATGTGGCAACTCTTTCTTCATCAGAATCTATTGAGTAAAACTCACCAACAAACTCACTCTTTCCAGCATCCTCAATCGCAGCTTTTTTTGCAATGGCAAGTGCGCCAAAGATGTCATTCTTATTTGGCTCAAGTTCAATCTTGGCTGGATAGGTTTTTTCTGGAGCGATATATGGCTTTCTAACAATTACTGGCTTTACAACCTCTTCAACCTTAGGTTGAGCGATCGCTTCTAAAATCGCCTCATCAACTGGTGCCTCTGGCTCTGCAACCAGTGAGCTCTCATTTTTACGGAGCTTTTTAAATAATGATTTCTTTTTCGCCATACTCTGATTGTAATCTGCTTATGATTAAAATGAAAAAGCCCCCGATTTTAAGCGGGGGCTTTTGAAAGTAATTATGGATTTTTTAAAAATCCATTCCACCGCCATCGCCACCTGGCATTGGTGCAGCTGGCTTAGGCTCTGGCTTATCAGCAATTACCGCCTCAGTTGTTAAGAAGAGGGCTGCAATTGATGAAGCATTTTGCAAAGCTGATCTTGTTACCTTTGCTGGATCGATGATGCCACTTTTAATCATGTCAACATACTCACCAGTTGCAGCATTTAAACCAAAACCAGTCTCTAGGCTGCGCACCTTTTCAACAATTACGCCACCTTCAAGACCTGCGTTGATTGCAATCTGCTTAAGTGGAGATTCAACTGCGTACTCAACAATCTTTCCGCCAGTTGCTTCATCCCCAGTTAACTTCAACTTACCAAAGGCGATCTTTGAAGCTTGCAGTAAAGCCACGCCACCGCCGGCAACAATGCCCTCTTC
>CAZDKV010000045.1:0-3551 GCA_964506125.1 uncultured Candidatus Nanopelagicus sp. | reverse complement strand
TCTGTGGGTCAGATCATCCAAAATGCGCTTATTGGCCAGAAAATCTCAAATTAGCCAATCAGGATGTGCATTTAGGGCTGTGGACAATTTATAATATAGCCAAGGGTCGGAGGCAGTTTAAAGAAACTGCAAAAAGTTTAAGACCTAAAAACAAAGGATGAATTGTGGCTGTAACTCGTGCGCCCAAAAAAGGCGGCAAAGCAGGTAAGAGCAAGAGTAAACCTGTTGCAAAAAAGAGTTCAGCAAAAAAAGTTGTTGCAAAAAAGGTAAAGGCTGCGAAGAAGCCAATAAAAATTCCACAAAAAGCAGTTTTAGATGCTAAAGATGTTGGGCAAATATTAAAGGTTAAAGAGTTAGTAATTCAGCAAAAAACAGTACTGGCTGAATTAGAGAGCCGTGGCATTACAAATATCCATCGAATTGTTAAAAAAGCTGATCAAGATTTGGTTTTAATTGCCCGTGAGTTAGAGGAGATTGTTCCTAAGCAGGTAGAAAAACTTCGAAAACTTGGATTATCTCCATATCGAATGCTGAAAAAGAGTGAGCTAGATCTGGTTGCACCCCCTGCGCCAAAGCCAGCAGCAGCACCAAAGAGTGGCAAGGTTGAGAAGGTAAAGATTGATGGCGAAGAGGTTGAGTTAGAAGAGGTTGACTTAGAAGATCTTGAGAACCTAATTGATGATAAAGAGGAGACACCTGCTGAAGATGGCGCCTCAGAGATTCGTGTTGTAAATGTTGCTGAAGAGTCACAAAATGAGGAGAACTCATTTGTACTTAAAGATTCTGAAGAGGATGACGCTCCACCTCAGACAGTTTTAACCGCAGGAGCAACCGCAGATCCGGTAAAGGATTATCTAAAGTTAATTGGCCGTGTGCCATTGCTCAACGCTGAACTTGAGGTTTCGCTCGCTCAATCAGTAGAGGCTGGCCTATTTGCTGAGGAAAGACTGGCAAAAGATAAAAAGATGGATAAGAAGTTAAAGCGTGAGTTGCAACAGATAGTTTTAAATGGCCGACGGGATAAAAACCATCTACTAGAGGCAAACCTTCGTTTGGTAGTTTCTCTTGCTAAACGTTACACCGGGCGTGGAATGTTATTCCTTGATCTAATTCAGGAGGGCAACTTAGGTCTAATTCGTGCCGTTGAGAAGTTTGATTACACAAAGGGTTACAAGTTCTCAACCTATGCCACCTGGTGGATTCGCCAAGCGATCACAAGAGCGATGGCAGATCAAGCTCGAACAATTCGTATCCCAGTACATATGGTTGAGGTTATTAATAAGTTAGCAAGAGTTCAGCGCCAGATGTTGCAAGATTTAGGAAGAGAGCCAACACCTGAAGAGTTGGCAAAAGAATTAGATATGACTCCGGAAAAGGTAGTTGAGGTGCAAAAGTATGGCCGTGAGCCAATCTCTCTGCACACCCCACTTGGCGAAGAGGGAGACTCTGAGTTTGGTGATTTGATTGAGGATTCTGAGGCGATTGTGCCAGCAGATGCAGTTTCATTTACCTTATTGCAAGAGCAACTCCACTCAGTCTTAGATACATTATCTGAACGTGAGGCCGGGGTAGTGGCGATGCGATTTGGATTAACTGATGGTCAACCAAAGACTTTAGATGAAATTGGTAAGGTTTATGGGGTTACTAGAGAGCGTATTCGCCAAATCGAATCAAAGACAATGTCTAAACTACGTCATCCTTCCCGTTCCCAAGTACTTCGCGACTACCTAGATTAAAGATTGGATCAATCATGAGTGAGAAAGTAAAGATTCAGGTTAAGAAAAATGGCTCAGTTCGAGTTACCGGCACCGTTGATTTTGTTGATGCCGAGGGGAATGTAATTGAGACCAAGACAGATTTCTCACTATGCCGCTGTGGTGCCTCAAAAGAGAAGCCATTTTGCGATGGCAGCCACCGCGATGCCGGGTTTGTAGCTGATTAATTAATTAGCTGATTGCTTAGCTAATTTTTGAGTTTCATCCTGGATTACCGCAGCAACTGGCTTTAATCCTTCAGCGTATGACTTAGCGTGGTGTGAACAAAATAGTAATTGACCGCCTGATACCAAGATGGCGCGAACATATGCTTGCGCACCGCAACGGTCGCAACGATCTAGTGAGTTCAATGGGGTCTGCTCCATTGTGATCTGAGTGCTCATCATCTCTCCATCTGTTGTTGTCATCAGGGGAACATCAAACCATGAATACTTTATTCCCTGCAGGATATTTGGTTTCAATTAAGTAAATTTTTCCGCTCAAATACTGAGAATTTGTTGTCAATATCTCATTTTTATATCGATTAGCGATAAATATGGGTCTTTGTCGGCGAGGATCATCTATAGGTGGTATTGGCGCCGATAATCTTCTCACCCGTGGCAACTAAGAGCGCAAAACCTGATGATGGCACCTCAGCTGCAATTATCAGCAGCTACACCGCTAAAGATTTATCAGTCCTTGAAGGATTAGATGCAGTTCGCAAACGCCCAGGTATGTATATCGGAACTACCGACTCCCGTGGCCTTATGCATTGTCTTTGGGAAATTATTGATAACGCAGTTGATGAAGCACTGGCTGGTCACTGCAAAAAAATTGAAATTAATTTAGAGGCAGATGGTTCAGTTGAGGTTCATGATGATGGTCGTGGAATTCCAGTTGATAAGGAGCCAAAGACAGGCTTAACTGGAGTTGAAGTTGTAATGACAAAACTTCATGCTGGCGGAAAATTTGGTGGTGGCTCCTATGCAGCCTCCGGAGGATTACATGGTGTTGGTGCATCTGTTGTTAACGCTCTTGCCTCTCGTCTAGATGTTGAGGTTGATCGAGATGGAAAGATTTATTGGATGTCCTTCAAACGTGGTCATGCTGGAATTTTTGAGGGAGAGGGACCTAATGCATCCTTTACTGAAAAGTCAGGACTGCGAGTAATTGGAAAGGTCTCTGCCAAGGTAACTGGCACCAGAATTAAGTGGTGGTTTGATAAACAAATTTTCCTAAAAGAGGCGCAATTAGCGATTGAAGATATTTATGCCAGAGCAAGACAAACCTCTTACCTGGTTCCTGGTTTAACTTTGATAGTAAATGACAGCAGAGGTAAGACCAAGACCAGTGAAACTTTTTTCCATAAAGGCGGTATCTCAGAGTTCTGCACTTTCTTACGTCCCGATGATCCAGTTGGTGAGGTAATTAGAATCTCTGGCTCTGGTGCATACACTGAAAATGTGCCGGTACTTGATGAAAAGGGTCATATGACTCCAACTGAGGTAGAACGTGAGATGGGTGTTGATATTGCAATGCAATGGGGAAATGGTTATGAAGCAACTATCGCCTCCTTTGTAAATATTATCTCCACGCCAAAGGGTGGAACCCATGTTGCAGGTTTTGAAAGAGCGATTACTAAGGTAGTAAATGACACTCTTCGCGCCACAAAAACTTTAAAAAATAATGAAGCAGATGTGATTAAGGATGATGTGCAGGAGGGATTGACTGCAGTTGTCACCGTTCGAATGTCTGAGCCACAATTTGAAGGACAAACTAAAGAGGTTTTAGGAACAG
>CAZDKV010000044.1:0-3567 GCA_964506125.1 uncultured Candidatus Nanopelagicus sp. | reverse complement strand
AGTTTTTATCATCTTCTACGGCCTAGATTGGGTGGCAACTGTGCCACCAACAGTGCTCTTATGCCGTCAGGTATTAACGCCTGAGAAGGGGGCAATTATTTATGGTTGGGTATTTGCAGCTCACCAGGTGGGGGGAGCGATCGCAGCCTTTGGCGCTGCGGTGTTAAGAATTAAATTTGGTGATTACGCCGCAGCTTTTTATATCACTGGAATACTTTGCCTAATAACAAGTTACTTTGTATTACAAATTACCTTAAAAGAGAAGGTGAAAAGTTGAGCGAGAGCTTTTATCAAAGAGCAGGCGGAGAGAAGACCTTTAATGATTTAGTCTCCCACTTCTACGCCCTAGTTGCAGTTAATCCAATTTTGCGACCAATGTATCCAGAAAATGATTTACATGGGGCAGGTAGAAGATTGCAAATGTTTTTAGAGCAGTATTGGGGTGGTCCAACTACTTATAGTGATGAGCGAGGACATCCAAGACTTCGCATGCGTCATGCCCAGTTTCATATCTCCCGCAAAGAGCATGATGCCTGGTTAATCTGCATGAAGGATGC
Organism: uncultured Candidatus Nanopelagicus sp.; assembly: GCA_964506125.1. GTDB lineage: Bacteria > Actinomycetota > Actinomycetes > Nanopelagicales > Nanopelagicaceae > Nanopelagicus. Next base: position 3,010 of record CAZDKV010000044.1, on the reverse strand, counting down.
AGTTAATGGGCTTGAAATTAATGATGATTTAAAGGTTGAGCTTTGGCAGTACTTAGAGGCAGCTGCTGCTGCAATGATTAATTCTGCTGAGTAGTAACTACCTCTTTGATTTAGGCTGAGATTTATTTCCAACCTTTAATATCTCACCATTTCGTAAATACCAGATTGTGCCCTTAGCATCTCTAACAGTTGTAATTCGAAGTCCTACAGTTTCAACCACTCCTTGAATCTCAAGCACATCGATTTTGTCACCAACTCCATATTGATCCTCAACCAACATAAAGATGCCAGATAAGATATCTCGCACTAAAGTTTGCGCACCAAGTCCTAATGCCACACCAATCACACCAGCTGAGGCGATCAGGGGTCCTAGATTTAAACCAAACTCAGCTAAGATCATAAAGATTGCAATCAACCAGATCACACCATTTAATGTGGATTTCAAAACAGTGCTGGTAGTTTTGGCCCGCTCTTTTTGGCGAGCGCCAGATCGCTTTGGCCCAGGAATTAGATCAGCATTAGCAATCCGGTTCATAAACCGAGTGATTGATCGCTGCCCCAATCGGGAGATAAAGATGGCTAGGGTGAGAATTACTGTGATATTTAGGGGCGCCCCAGTAAACCAATCCAGCACCGCCTGCAAATTATCTGGGATCTTGATGGTCATTGTGGAAAACCTTAACCCAATCGTAAGCAGGAATCTGCCTAGAAATGCTGTCTTTTTGCCAACCTTGGGGCAAGATAAGCCTACGCAGCTCGAGCCACGCGCTGCCCTTAAAGGAGAAAGCTTTCAGTGTCACAAACATTGGTACTGAACGCCACCTACGAGCCACTAGGTGTCGTATCAGAGCGACGAGCATTAATACTTGTCTTAAACCAACGCGCAACTAGCGTTGAGGATTCAGATCGCATACTTACCTATGCCCGCGGCTCAATTACATTACCTGCGGTAATTAGATTAAATAAATTTGTAAAGATTCCATACCGTCATGCGGTGCCATTATCTCGCAGGGCAATCTTTGCTCGAGATAACAACCGATGTGTTTACTGCGGCGTGACTGCAACCTCAATTGATCATGTGATTCCAAGATCAAGGGGTGGCGGACATAATTGGGAGAATGTGGTCTCTGCCTGTCATAAGTGCAATCACTTAAAGGCAGATCGCACATTAAAGGATTTAGGTTGGCGACTTCGTCACACACCACGTGAGCCGGTTGGAGCTGCTTGGCGAATCTTAGGAACTGGAAAACCAGATCGAATCTGGATTCCATATTTGAAACCATTTGGGGTTGAGGCGATGGGAGCAGCTAGCGCATGATTGAAGATGGCACCGTTGCTGGAGAGGGGCTCACCTTTTTAGAGAGCTTTACCTACTTTGTGATCGCACCAACTGTCTTATTTGTTGTGATCTCATTTTTTGCATACATCACCGCCAAAGAGGTGCGTGGAAAGAAAAAGGCAAAACCAAACTCACTTACCAGTATTGAGTAGCTTTTTACCTATCTTTTGCCTGGACTTTAAGCGCTCGCTCAAGTGAATCTCGTCCTTCAGCGACCAATCTTCTAAGCCCTGCCTGGCCATCCTTACCGGTGGTGTTTAACCAATTAACTGTCTTATCTAGGGTTTCTTGGGTAGTTATATAAATTGGATACATACCGGTGACAAACTTACTTGCCACCTCATATGATTTTTTACCCCAGGTATCCAACAAAAGATCAAAGTATGGATCAACATAATCAGCTAGTAATGGCCTGTGGAGAGCTCGCATAAAGCCAGTTAACTTTGCCTCACGTTGTGAGGTTGAGATCTCCTCTGTAGTAATTGATCTCCAAGTCTCACGCTTTGCATCCGGTGTAGGCAAAGCTGCTAACGCAGTTGCGTGGGAGAGTTGTCCAGTTAAGGTGTTGTCTTTTAACAACTCAGCAGAAAGAGCAGCCTTATCCATTAAGCCACGCTCTGCTAATGCAATAACTAAGCTCCACCTAAGATCAGCATCCACCTTAAGTCCGGCTAACTTGCCATCAAGCAACTCTTTAATTAAATCATTGTGCTCAGCACTTGCTGCAAATGAGGTGAAGTTTCTAGCAAACTGTAATTGGTGATCACTGCCCGCAGCAGCAGCCTTTAACATCTGCTCATAAGCATTTCCAACCTTAAGACGTGCGCTATCTCGCTTACTTGGTGCGCTATATAACTCAACAGCGGTTACTAATTGATTGGCAATGATGGTGACAGTTGCAATGTCATCCTCACCAGGAAGGCCAGCCAGTGCGATATCAATAAAATCAGTTGCGCTAATCTCAGCATCTCGCAACATGTCCCATGCTGCAGACCAGCAAAGCGCCCTAGTTAATGAGTCCTCAATCTTTCCTAAGTGCGCCTTTAAGGTGGCGATAGATCTTTCATCAAATCTGATCTTGGCATAGGTTAAATCCCGATCATTTATCAGCAGCAGATCGGCAACCTTTTGCCCAGCAAGCTCAGAGACGACTGTCTTACTACCCGAAACATCTAACTCAACACTTTTTCTAAGTGCAATTTTGTTGCCAACTAGATCATAAAGACCAACCGCCATTCGGTGCGGACGAAGCTCAGAAGATCCAACTGGCATAGTAGGTGCTTCTTGAATTATCGAAATTGATTTATATGTGTCATTTTCAATCTCAAGTGAAGGACGCAATGTGTTAACACCTGCTGTTTGCAACCAGGTTGATACCCAAGGCTTTAAATCCCGACCACTTGTTTGGGTTAACTCAACTAGTAGATCATCAAGGGTGGTGTTTTTAAAGGCATGCTTGGCAAAGTATCTTTGTAATCCCAAGATAAAATTGTCTCGCCCGACGTGGGCAACTAATTGCTGCAAAACTGAGGCACCCTTGGCATAAGAGATGCCATCAAAATTTCCAGATACAGTGTCGATATCTTTCATATCAGAAACAATTGGATGAGTTGAGGTTAATTGATCTTGACGGTATGCCCAATTTTTTCGCTCTTGATTAAAGCCAGTCCA
>CAZDKV010000043.1:0-3717 GCA_964506125.1 uncultured Candidatus Nanopelagicus sp. | reverse complement strand
GGGCAAGATTATGTATGAGGCAGTTGCCAAGGCGCACAATCTCTAGTATTTTTTGTTTTAGGTCATGAGTCTCAGTTCATAGCCCCGGCTAACTGAGCGGCAACCCTCCACCGCGGTGGGGTGCTCCGGGTGAGGACCTGGCAAATTGCAAAGTGCAATTAGCAAGTGCGGATCAGTTGATTTGATACTTAATCAAATAATTTATCCGGCTATTAGCAGATAGAGGGAGTACTTCCATGCATAAAAAGCGTAGAAACTGGGTATTGGCGCTGCCAGCTCTGTTACTTGTTGCATCTTTGAGCGCATGCTCATCAGAGTCAACAGATAGCTCAGCATCAGCGAGCTGTACACCAGCTGATTTAAAGACAGTAACTGCAAATACTTTAACAATCGCCACAGGTGAGCCTGCTTATCCACCTTGGGTTGAAGATGACAAGCCTGAATCAGGTCGTGGTTTTGAAGCAGCTGTGGCATATGCAGTTGCCAAGCAACTTGGCTACACAAATGATCAGGTTAAATGGGTTCGCACCACATTTGATGGCGCTATTGCACCAGGACCTAAGAACTTTGATTTCAATATCCAGCAATACTCAATCACTGATGAGCGTGAGCAGGTTGTTGATTTCTCATCTGCCTACTACAAATCAAATCAAGCAATTGTTACCTTCAAAGGCAGCAAAATTGCCTCTGTTAAATCAATTGCTGATTTAAAGGCAGCCAAGGCAAAAATTGGCGCAGCTGTTGCCTCCACTTCACTTGATGCCGTTGAAAAGGTACTAGGCCTGAAGGCTTCAGTATTTAATGACAACGCAGCAGCGGTGGCAGCACTTAAGAACAAGCAGATCGATGGCATTGTGGTGGATCTACCAACTGCCTTCTATCTTGCAGCTGTAGAGGTTGAAAATGGCGTAATTGCTGGTCAGTTTAAGAATGTTGATGGCGCTGATAAAGGTGCTGGACTTCTACTAGCCAATAATTCACCAATCACCGCATGTGTTACTGGTGCAGTTGATGCCCTACGTGACAGTGGTGAATTAGCAGCCATTGAAACTGAGTGGTTAACAGCATCCGCTGGTGCCCCAGTCCTTAACTAAGAAAATCTAGATACAACGAGGAAAAGATGACAAATGAATCTAGCCGGGGCGACTCGGCTAGTTCATTTGATCGGGGTAAAGAAAATAACACCTATGATTTTGGTGGCACTTGGCAGCCAAGTGATCTTGAACAGTTACGCCGAAAAGCAAGAAAAAAGAAAAATCGTCGAAACGCAATCATTGCTGCACTTTCAAGTGTTTTAGTTTTAGGTGGCTTAGCTGCAGTAGCAGTTACCTCACCTGGCTGGAAAGCGTTATCTAATGCATTTTTTAAGTGGGCATATGGGGTAGAGGTACTACCTAAAATTTTGTTGGGTTTTGCTACAAATGTAACCTTGACGGTAATTGCCACAATATGTGTGGGAATTTTTGGCCTATCAATCGCATTGATTAGAACCTCAAAGGCGCCCGCCCTTACTCCGTTTCGAGTTCTAGCCACTGTTTATGTCGATGTCTTCCGGGGCATTCCCATGTTGCTAGTAATTTTATTGGTGGGCTTTGGTATTCCAGCCTTACAGTTAAAAGGTCTGACTAATAATGTATTAATTTTAGGTACTGCCGCAGTAATAATTACATACACCGCATATGTAGCAGAGGTAATTCGAAGTGGAATTTTATCGATTCATCCATCTCAGCGCGCTGCTGCGAGATCATTAGGTTTAAGTTACTTTCAAACACTTAGATTTGTCATACTGCCGCAAGCATTCCGACGAGTTACCCCACCACTACTAAATGATCTGGTGGCTTTGATTAAAGATACCGGTCTAGTTTCAATCCTTGGTGTAACAGATGCTGTGCGGGCAGCTCAAATTGCCTCCTCAAGATCATTTAATTACACACCATATGTAATCGCAGCCTTAGTGTTTTTAGCTGTAACAATTCCGCTTACTCGATTTACCGATAGAACCCTTCGCAAATCAATAGAGCAACAAAATGCCCAGGGGTTAGCATGAGTAACTCAGTCCTTGAAATATCAAAGGTTAGGAAATCCTTTGATACCGAGTTAGTTTTAGAGGATATTTCAATTAAGGTGCCAGAGCACACCGCCACAGTATTTATTGGCGCATCTGGCTCTGGAAAATCAACCTTATTGCGGTGCATCAATCTTTTAGAGCCAATTGATGATGGTGTAATTAAGTTAGATGGCCATGACATCACCGATGTTGAAATAAATGCTGATGAGGTAAGACGAAAGATAGGTATGGTCTTTCAGGCATTTAATCTATTTCCACACATGAGTGTTTTAGAAAACATTATCTTGGCACCAATTAGAGTTCAAAAGGTTGATCGAGCGGCAGCTATTTCTCAAGCTGAATCTTTACTAAGACGATTTGGATTACTTGATAAAGCAAATCAATACCCTGATCGGTTAAGCGGTGGACAGCAGCAACGAGTTGCCATCATTCGCTCACTTGCTCTAAATCCAAGATTGCTTTTATTAGATGAGATTACCTCTTCACTGGATCCGGTTTTAGTTAATGAGGTTTTGAAGACGGTACGAGATTTAAAGGCAGAGGGTATGACTATGGTGCTCGCTACCCATGAGATGGGTTTTGCTAAACAGGTGGCAGATGAGGTTTGCTTTTTAAAGGATGGCCGAATTTTAGAGTGGGGACCACCAGAGCAGATTTTAAACAAACCACAACAAAGAGAAACTCAACAATTTTTAAAGCAGGTTAATGAAGCTGGCAGGCTGTAATTGGTTGCTCAGGGATTTGAGATCACCAAAGGTGAGATTCCAGTAGTTTTGCATGTGCCACACTCAAGTCGAAGTATTCCGCCTCTGGTGCGAGAGGGGATTGTTTTAAGTGATCAACAACTGCAAGCTGAATTGGATGAGTTAACCGATTCACATACTGATTTACTAGCCCAAACTGCCATTGCCAATTTATCTAAAAAACCTTGGATATTTAAAAATACCCTCTCACGACTAGTTATTGATCCAGAGCGTTTTCCCGATGATCGTGAAGTAATGAACAGGGTGGGAATGGGTGCGGTGTATTTAAAAACATCAACTGGGTCGGCGCTACGGAGTGAAAATTTTGATAATAAACCTTTGATCACACAATATTTTGAACCATACGCAAACTCTTTTACTAGTCTGATCGCTGATCTGTTGCAGGAGAGCAGCTCTGTTTTAATCATTGATGTTCACTCATATCGAGTTAAGCAACACCAAAATGCGGTAAATCATGGACAGGCTCGTCCAGCAATTTGTCTAGGAACTGACCAATTTCACACCCCAATCTGGTTATCACAATTAGCAACAGAGTGTTTTTCGCCAATTGGCGATGTAATTCAAAACCAGCCCTATGCAGGCAGTTATGTGCCCCTGGCCTACTACGGAAGTGAACCAGCAGTTTTATCCATAATGCTTGAGTGCCGAGCAGATCAATTAGTCGATGAGCTATTAAAGCCTCATGCTGGTCTAGCGAAGGTGGCAGATGGATTAACCGGCTTGATATCAAAATCTATGGAAAAGCTAGCGGCAGGTCAGGGGTCTGAATAACTCAGATCTGCTCCTTAAAGATCTCCCTTTACCCATACTTAGTGATGATTTGGATCAATTCTGTGGGTCAGATCATCCAAAATGCGCTTATTGGCCAGAAAATCTCAAATTAGC
>CAZDKV010000042.1:0-3756 GCA_964506125.1 uncultured Candidatus Nanopelagicus sp. | reverse complement strand
TCTGCAAATGTTCAGTTATCTCATCAATACGTTTTGATAAAAGTGCTACCTGTGCCTCTGGGCTACCTGTGTCAGTTGCAGATGAGCCGTACTTACTAACAATTTCCTTTTTCACTTCTGGCGTTAATGCCATTTGTATTGCTCCTTCTGTCTGTCACGAGGGCCTCGGTGTTATTCACGAAGGCGCACTTTCTCGCTTTAGTAAAGCCAAGATTACCAGCGCGATAGCAGATACTTAAAATCGAGGTGAAATTGAGCGTTATTTACTGGTTAACTCTCGTGCTTGGTCGCAATCTTTTTTCATTTGCTCAAGCAATGCGGGCAATCCTTCAAATTTTAAAGTGTCACGTAATCTGTAGCCAAACTCTACTGTTGCATCTTGGTCATACAATTCCAAATCAATTTGATCAATTGCATATGCCTCTACTTGTCGACCTCTAACACCTGGAAAAGTTGGGTTTGTTCCAATTGATATTGCAGCTGGCCAACGGTTTGGACCGACACTTAACCAACCCGCATAAACACCATCGGCTGGAATTGTGGCAAGGGTATTCAAACCAATATTTGCAGTTGGATAACCAATCTCTCGGCCACGCTTTTCACCATGTACAACTTGACCTTTTAAGTAAAACATCCGAGTAAGTAATTCATTGGCACGTTCAACTTGGCCATCAATGATTAAGCTCCTAATCCGAGTTGATGAAATTGTTGAACCACGATCTTCTTGTAACTTCACAATTGAAACATTAAATCCATACTTTGGCCCAACTTCTGATAAATACTTTGGTGTGCCTTGAGCTTTATGGCCAAAATTAAAATTTTCACCAATTACAACATGTTCGGCGCCAAATCTTCCAACCAAAACATCTTCAATGAACTGATCTGGAGATAGTAATGAAAACTCCTTTGTAAAATTTACAACTTCAACAAAGGATGCACCGGCAGCCTTTAGAAAATGGATCCGATCTCTAATCGACATTAACTGGGATGGAGTTCGCTCTGGGGCAACAACTGAGGTTGGATGTGGATCAAATGTCATAACAGTAACTTCGCCCTCAATCTTGGCGGCTGCGATTATCTGTTGATGGCCAGCATGGACACCGTCAAAGATACCGACTGCTATAACTTTCTTCATATGGTCATTGTTTCATAAAACATATTTACTCACTTGCCTTAACTAAGATTGGGGCTGCCACGATTTTTGAGCCCTGCAATTTGTTTTCTAATAAACCAATAAAAGCTCCTTGCAAATCCAATGCTGCTACCACACCAGGTTTAGGATTTTGACCAATCGGTCTGCCAAACAATATTTCTCTACTCTCTGAAAGATCCAATTCTCTAACCAAAAACAGTTTTCCAATTACTTCGGTGATTGGAATTAGCTGCGCATCATTGATTTGTTGGCAACTTTGCAGTGAAAAAGGTGAAACGAGGGTTCGTCGAAGTGAGATTAGGTGACCGCCAACTTTTAACCGCTCGCCAAGATCGCGGGCAATCGCTCTTATGTAGGTACCAGCCGAACAGGTGACCGATATATCAACTTCGATTCCTGATTCATTAACCCTGATCTCTTTAACTGAAATCTCATCAATGCTTACTTCTCGCTCAGGAATTTCAACCTGCTCGCCCGCTCTGACCCTAGCATGAGCAGATTTACCATCAATTTTTATGGCAGAGACTGAACTTGGCCTTTGCTTAATTTTTCCAACAAATCTTGCTAGCTCATTTCTAATTGATTCATTTGTTATTTTTGCCAAATCATCTTTTGATGCTCTTGTGATTACCTGTCCATCTTTATCATCGGTATGAGTTGCACTTCCTAGCAGAATCGTTGCATCATAAGATTTTTTGCCATCTGTAATGTAAGTAAGAAGTCTGGTGGCAATTCCAACGCCAAGTACTAACACACCTGTAGCCATTGGATCCAATGTGCCCGCATGTCCAACTTTTTTAGTATCAAGTTTTTTTCTAGCCATTGCCACTACATCATGACTTGTCATACCGCCGGCTTTATCTACAAGTAAAAAGCCATCCATTAAATCACCGATTAATTATGTTTTTTATAAGGGTCTTCAGCGACAGGCTTAGCACCTGCTCTTAATTTCTCCAGTTCAGCATCTGCCTTATGCATCTGCTCAATTAGATCATTCATTGCAGAGGCTGAATCAGCCATACCATCTAGGAAAAATTCAAGAGATGGAGTAACCCGAACACCAAGTGCTCGACCTACCTCAGAGCGAAGCATTCCTTTCGCGCTACTTAATGCAGCAGCACTTGATTCATGAGCTGCCGCGTCACCTAGAACTGTGTAAAAAATTGATGCTTGTTGCAAATCACCAGTTACTCGAACATCAGTGATAGTGACAAAACCAAGCCTTGGGTCCTTTACTCGCGATTCAAGAGCGTTAGCAATTATTTCTTTAATGCGATCGGCAACCTGTAGCGGACGTTTACTTGGCATGAATTAGGCTCGCTTTTTCTCGCGAATTTCATAGGCTTGAATTACATCTCCAACCTGCAGATCCTTAAATGATCCAAGACCGATACCGCACTCAAAGCCCTCTCGAACCTCGGTGGCATCATCCTTAAATCTTCGAAGTGATTCGATACTTAAGTTCTCACCAATCACAACACCTGCACGCATCGTTCGAACCTTGGCATTACGTCGAATGTTTCCGTCAGAGACCATGCAACCTGCGATATTTCCAAACTTGCTGGATTTAAATATGTCCCGAACCTCTGCATTGCCGAGAACTGCCTCTTCATACTCTGGCTTAAGAAGTCCCTTAAGAGATGCCTCTATCTCCTCAATTGCTTTATAAATAACGGTGTAGAACTTAACCTCAACACCTTCATGCTCAGCAAAGACAGCGGTTTGTGGCTCCGGCTTAACATTAAATCCAATAATTACCGCGGTAGAGGCTGATGCCAAGGTAACATCATTCTTAGTAATAGCTCCAACACCACGATGAATAACTCTTAGATCAACCTCAGTTCCAACATCTAATTGAAGTAATGCATCCTCTAAGGCTTCTACCGATCCGGAAACATCTCCCTTTAGAATCAAATTCAAAGTTGAAACCTTTGATTGTTCCAAGAAATCTTCAAGTGAAACCTTCTTGCGAGCCTTAGCTAAGGATGCATTTCTTGATGCTAACTGACGCTTTTCTGCAATTTGACGGGCAGTTCTATCATCTTCGGCAACAATAAATGAATCACCAGCTCCTGGTACTGATGTGAAGCCCAGTACTTGAACTGGCCGTGATGGACCTGCCTCATCCAAGGTTTGTCCATGCTCATCTAGCATCGCACGAACTCGACCATAGGCACCACCAGCAACGATCGCATCTCCTACATGCAAGGTTCCTCGTTGTACCAAAACAGTTGCAACTGGTCCACGACCCTTATCAAGATTCGCCTCAATCGCAACACCTCTTGCGATGTCATCTGCAATCGCACGCAAATCAATTGCAGCATCTGCGGTTAACAAAATTGCAGCAATTAGATCATCAATACCTTTTCCAGAGAGAGCAGAGACATTAACAAACATTGTCTGTCCGCCGTACTCCTCTGCGATCAAGTTGTACTCAGTCAATTGTTGACGAATCTTGTCTGGGTTAGCACCCTCTTTATCAATCTTGTTTACTGCAACCACAATTGGTACATCGGCAGCTTGGGCATGATTTAATGCTTCAATTGTCTGTGGCATAACGCCATCATCTGCGGCTACAACCAGCACTGCAATATCAGTTACCT
>CAZDKV010000041.1:0-4083 GCA_964506125.1 uncultured Candidatus Nanopelagicus sp. | reverse complement strand
GAGATGGTCCATCAAAGGAGGCGTTAACTGAGTTAGGTGAGTTAATCCAAGCAGCAGGCGGTAGAACCCTGGCTTTGTTTTCATCTTGGCGTGGAGTGGAAGCTGCTGATGAACATCTGCGGGATGTATTAGCAGAGTTGAAAATTCCAATTATTACTCAACGCCGTGGAGATTCAGTTGGGCCATTGGTAGATAAGTTTGCAAAGGATGAGAGATCAATTTTGCTTGGCACAATCTCACTTTGGCAGGGCATTGATGTGCCAGGGCCTGCCTGCACATTGGTAGTAATTGATCGAATTCCATTTCCCCGTCCTGATGAACCTGTCCTTTCGGCAAGAGCTGCTGAGGCAGATGCTGCAGGTGGCTCAGGTTTTATGCAGATCTCTCTTCCTAGAGCGGCCCTTTTACTTGCGCAGGGAACTGGCAGATTGATTAGATCCTTAGATGATCGTGGGGTAGTTGCCATTTTAGATTCGCGAATTGTTAATAAACGGTATGGCTCAATTCTTTTAAACTCAATGCCACCTTTTTGGCGAAGTAGCGATGGTGAGGTAATTAAAGAGGCACTTCGCAGATTAGATGCGCAGTACTTAGGAAATTAAATAAGAGTTTTTAATTTAGCAAGCAATTGCGGCCAGGTATTGGCAAAGCTTGGATGTAGATTTTTATCTGCCACCTGATCAATATCAACCCACGCAACCTCTTTAGATTCATCATTTGCCTCATGGGCAATTAATTCAGGATGTGCCCTAGCAATTACAGTGTGATAAGCCCACACACCATGATCATCGGTGAAGATCTCACCCGGTGTTAAGTGCTGCGCAAAGATGCCGACCTCTTCATGGGCCTCTCTGATAGCTGCTTGCACTGGGCTTTCATGAGAGTCTCGTGCCCCACCAGGAATACCCCAGGTGTCACCATTGTGTACCCATGGTGCACGGTGTTGCATCAAAATACTTTTATCTCTTACTAAAAGTAATCCTGCTGCGCCATGTAAGCCCCAATGTTTACCACCGCAATCACACTCAATCCAACCATCCCCATCACGGTGTGCCATGGCTGAAGTTTTACACACAATTAAACAATTCACAGCCAGATGATTTTTTCAAGCAGATGGTTGGTGAAAAAATCTAGATTATCCCTATGTTTATGGCGAAAAAAATAATTTTGATTTTACTCATTCCCTTCTTACTAACTGGCTGTGCCAGAGCCCAAGGAGCGCTTGCTCCCTCTGCAATACCAGCTGCTAGTGAAGGTTTTGCCCCAATTGATCAAACCGATAAGAGCTATCTGCCAGATGTTGAACCAGCAGCTTTGGCGCCAATCATTAATTATGTTGATGGTTTAAATCTGGCATTAACTGGTGAGTTTTTATACCTTAAATCAACTGCAATTAGCAGCTGTGATTGTTTGGCGATTGCAGATCGACTGGCCAGGTTGTTTAAAACCGCATCCCTTATCGGGGGTAGCTACCAATTAAAAAGTATTGCGCTGGCAAAGGATGGTGTAAATCAAAAAAGTTTTACAGTTACGATTTATCGAAGTGATATCAGAAAGGTAGATAGAGCAAGTAAGCAATCAATCCTATGGAGTGCCTCAAACCTTAAAAACACCTTCACCGTTAAGTCAGTAGGAGGTGAGTGGTTATTAAGCGATATCTCATAGCCTTAATTTTCTGCCTACTTTTGCCAATTCAATCTGCATTGGCCAATCAAGATTGCATTGATAAAACCTGTGTCGATGTATTTACTGAAGATAATCAATTAATTATTACCGCCTCAAAAAATGGGGCAAAACCAAAGCCTGCGCCAACCAAAAAAGTGGTGGTTAAACCAAAGCCCTTGGCAAGTAAGAAGAGTGTGCCAAAGCCGATTGTAAAAAGTGTGGCACCGAAAAAGGCTAACCCCGCACCTGCTAAGCCCAAGAGCACTCCTGTAAAAAAAGTTTCCACCACCTCCTTATCTGATCGATTAATCAAATTATTGCCAGTAGGTGATATTAATTTTCAGCCAGAAAATGATGCGCTAGTAAATATGCCAGTTTACTTTTGGACCCAAACACCACAACGATTTTCAGCAGTTGTGCCAATCCTTGATCTAATTGTCTATGTAAATCTCTATTCAACCTTTACCTGGAGCTTTGGTGATGGCAGAGTAATTACTACAACAAACCCGGGAGCAAGCTTTCCCACTGGACAAATCATCAATACCTATCGATCAAATGGTGATTACCCAGTTAATTTGAAGGTGAGCTGGCGTGGCACATTCACAGTTAATGGTGTTACTGCGCCAATTAGTGGCAATCAGATTACCCAAAGTATTACTCGAGATATCTCAGTGGTTAATGCGGTAGGAAGATTTACTAAGTAGATCAGCTGCTATCCACAGTTTTCAAAAGTTGTGAGAAATCTAAGTTGCTCTCTTGCCACTCTTAAGCCATGACAAATAACCTATTACTAGATGATCAGTTAAGTAAGATAAATGAAATCAATTACGATGGTGATGATGTTTTAAAAGAGCAGCGATTAGGTGCAATTGCGGTAAATCAATTGGTGGCAAATTTTAATCTCCTAAAACATGAGGATGATCCTGAGTTAATCGCATTTGTACTGGTTCGACTTAAGGATCTGCAGGTGCGAGATTACGCAATGGGGCTAGTGACCGATGAAAATATTGATCAGCAATTTAATCTTTGGTACTGGCTTATGAGTAGCGCCCCTAAGGGTTACATCGCACCGGTGGCCTGCATATTTGCAACATGTGCCTATGAGAGTGGTGAGAGTGATTTGGCGCATAAGGCATTGGATAATGCTTTTGCAGATCAGATCTCCTACCCACTTGCGGTACTGCTGCGGCGGGTATTTTTTGCTGGTTGGCCAGCACAATCATTTGCAGCGATGCGCTCCCAGCTTCACCCAAAGATTTGTGCATCTCTTTTTGGGGGTAGTATTTAATTACTAAACAGCGTGGTTTGGTAGATCGGGCAGTTAAAGTGATTATTGGTATTCCCAAAGAGATAAAAAATAATGAGTTCAGGGTTTCAGCTACTCCCTCTGGCGTTCATGCATATGTAACGGCTGGGCATCAGGTATTGGTTGAGAAAAATGCTGGCCTTGGCTCTGGAATATCAGATAATGATTACATTCAAGCTGGTGCCAAGATTATTGACTCTGCTGATGAGATTTGGCAGCGGGCGGATTTAATTCAAAAGGTAAAAGAGCCAATTGAGGCTGAGTACAAGAGAATGCGCAAGGGGCAAATTCTTTATACCTATTTACATTTGGCTGCAAATAAAGCTTGCACCCAAGCGATTATTGACTCTGGCTGTACTGCAATCGCTTATGAAACAGTTGAGGTGGATGGCCAGCTGCCATTACTTGCACCGATGAGTGAGGTTGCAGGTCGAATGAGTATTCAAGTTGGAGCAGCCGCACTGGAGGCGAGCAAAGGTGGCCGAGGTGTATTACTAGGTGGTGTACCAGGGGTTCGCCCGGGAAAGGTTGTGGTAATTGGCGGCGGTGTAGTTGGCGTAGCTGCTGCAACTATCGCCCATGGCATGAGAGCTGATGTAACTATTATGGATTTGGATTTAAAACGCCTGGCACAAATTGATCAAATCTTTGCGGGCAATGTTAAAACATTAGCCTCAAGTGGGTATGAGATTGAAAGAGAGGTAATGGCTGCGGATCTAGTAATTGGCGCAGTCTTAGTTCATGGCGCAAAGGCACCAAAGTTGGTAAGTAATCAATTAGTTAAAAAGATGAAGCCAGGATCGGTTTTAGTAGATGTAGCAATTGATCAAGGTGGCTGCTTTGAGGATTCACGTCCAACCACCCATCAAGATCCCACCTATCAGGTTCATGATGCGATCTTTTACTGTGTGGCAAATATGCCGGGGGCAGTTCCTGCGACCTCAACCTACGCACTGGCTAATGCCACAATTAAATATGGGCTGGCGCTAGCAAATAAGGGTTGGCAGAAGGCGCTCGCCGATGATGCCAGTTTGGCTAAGGGATTAAATGTGCATGAGGGCAAGATTATGTATGAGGCAGTTGCCAAGGCGCACAATCTCTAGTATTTTTTG
>CAZDKV010000040.1:0-4222 GCA_964506125.1 uncultured Candidatus Nanopelagicus sp. | reverse complement strand
TCGCTCTATAGATAGTCAGCGGATGCCCCTCTCTCACTCACGGTGGGGGAGGGGTTTCTCCTGTGCGGGCGACTGTTTTTGTGGGGAGAATGGGGGCGTTTGCCCCCTTTTTTTATGCCCGCGCCCTTGACGACCCCACGGTTTTTTAACCACACCCCCCGCCCGCCCCCCACTATCATCAAAAATATTTTCACCAGAAAACCAGCTCTGACCAGCACTTTTGTTATACCAAGAAAAAAAGTTTGATTTGCCTCTTGAAACACGCCGAAGCTCTAGACCCCTATATAAGTGTAACGGCTGAGTTCCACGAAGCCGTAAACGCGGGCTTAACGCCCGCTTTAACTTGGTTAAAAACATATAGTGGGGATACTTCTGTCTATACCCCTGTAGACCCCTACAGCTACTGGAGAAGACTTGGAAAGAAATCTAACCCCCGAAGAAGCCAGGAAAGAACTAATCAACTTGGTGCGCCAAGGGCGCACTATTGCCGATGCCCTAAAGGTTATTGGTCGTTCTCGTTCTTGGTATGACACCCAGAGGCGCGAAGCTGAAGGCTTCGCTGCCTATATAGATAACGCTCGGTTAAGAACATCTGACCTCGCTGATGAAGCTCGGTCTGGTCTATCTGACTTTGCGGAGTTTTCTGAGAAATACCTGGGAGCCAAAGTATGGGACCACATGCTTAACGTGGTCGATATGTTGGAAGGTAAGGAACCTCGTTGGTTACATCCAGCGATGACTTACGAAAAAGGGTCGGCGGGTTTATCCCGCCTCTTGGTAAATGTTCCACCAAACCATGCCAAGACTATGACCATCACGATTAACTACGTTACCTACCGCGTAGTTAAAAATCCCAACATCAATGTGATTGTTATTTCTAAAACCCAAGAGCAGGCAAAGAAGTTTCTTTATGCTATCAAGCAACGCCTGACTCATCCTCGGTATGCAGACTTGCAAGCTGGATTTGGTCCTACCGATGGTTACAAAGCTACCGCCGACATGTGGTCGGCTAACAAGATTTATCTGGGCGCGGATGTCCGCGAATCAGATGCTAAAGACCCTACCGTTGAAGCTATCGGTATGGGCGGTCAAGTATACGGCGCTCGCGCCGACTTAATCGTACTTGACGACGTGGTCACTCTCTCTAACGCGGGAGAGTGGGCTAAGCAACAAGAATGGATTCGACAAGAAGTTGCCTCTCGTCTACCACCAGGCGGGGGTCAGCTTCTTGTTGTCGGAACTCGCGTATCTGCAACCGACTTATATAAAGAACTTCGCAACCCACAGCATTACACGGACGGAATCGTACCGTGGTCATATTTGTCCATGCCTGCCGTATTAGAATACGCAGACGACCCGAAGGATTGGAAAACCCTTTGGGGCAAGTCAGAGCAACCTCTCGCTGAGAATGATATTCCAGATGAGAATGGATTCTTTGACCGATGGACTGGACCGCGTCTAACAGCGGTCCGCAACGAGGCTGGTCCATCCAAATGGTCTTTGGTTTACCAAAACCTCGATATCGCAGAGAATGCAATCTTCGACCCGATGTGCGTCAGAGGCGCAGTTAACGGAATGAGAAAGTCGGGTGCGCTGGTTGCAGGCGCTGCGGGTCATCCTGAAAATGCACAGAACTTCTATCGCATTATTGGTATAGACCCAGCCATGTCTGGTGACACGGCAGCAGTAGCTTATGCAGTCGACCGCAGAACACACAAGCGCTATGTCATGGACGTTCACGTCATGAGCAGCCCCACACCTGCAGCGATTCGCTCTTTGATTCGAGAATGGACGGATGCTTACAAGCCTCATACTGTCATCGTTGAATCCAACGCATTTCAGCTTTTCTTGACCCAAGACGAGGAGATTAGAAACTTCTTGTCTACTCGCGGTATTAACTACCGCCCACACTACACAGGTAATAATAAACAAGACCCAGAGTTTGGTGTAGCTTCTCTGGCTCCGTTATTCGGAACCGTTATTAAACGTGACGGTAACAATAACAACTTAAAGCATGCTGGCGATAACATGATTGAGTTACCAGATGCTTCACGTAATGAACATATAAAAAAGTTAATAGAACAATTGGTTGTTTGGCAACCAGGAGTTCAAGGCAAGAGATTAAAGATGGACGCTGTGATGGCGCTCTGGTTCTGTGAAATCGTAGCCCGCGATGTTTTATTAACTTCAACAAATGTGCCAAACTTTTTGAAAAACGAATTTACACCTCAGAAGCAAATTGAAGATAGGTACATTGTTAACCTAGATGATTTAGCTGCTGCACAGCGAATAGCGAGATTGTGATAATGAAAGAACTTGTACACGCATACGAGCAATTAAAGGTTCGTAATGCTGAGCGCGATAAGCGCATGCGCGAAGTTGCATTGGTCCGTTCAGGTAACGCCGACCAAGTATTTCGTGGTTTGTTCCCAGAGGGAACATGGTCTAGACCTATCATCGCCAACCTCATTGACGTGGTTGCTCGTGATGTTTCTGAGCAGGCAGGTGTACTACCTACCATAACGGCTGCTGGAGATTCATCCCTTGATGATTCACAGCGTACCAAGGCTGATAAGAGAACTAAGATTGCAAACTATTATGTTGCTTCATCTCGTCTTGGAACAGAGCTACTGCGTGGCGCAGACCAGTTAGGAACTTATGGCTTCTGTGTATTCAGAGTCGAACCTAACTTCAAGGAAAAAAGACCGCACATCCATGTAGAAAATTCTATGGGTGCGTATTATGACACAGACAGGTTCGGGGAAGTATCTGTCTATTGTCGTTCGTATTATCGTAGAGCTGGCGAATTAGCAGCTAAGTTCCCAGAGTTAGCAGATAAAATTTTACAGACAAGTGCATTTGGTCGTACTGATAGTAATGAACTTTTAGAAGTTGTACGATGGACAGACAAGAATCGCACTGTAATGTTTATCCCAAGTCGTGGAGGTGCAGTTCTTGCCGAAACACCAAACAAGATTGGTCGAGTCCCAGTTGCGATTGCTCAGCGTCCTTCGCTTGATGGCGAAGTCCGAGGCTCATTCGACGATGTTCTGCCAGTGTACGCAGCAAAAGCGCGTCTTGCTTTGCTCACTATGGAGGCTGTTCAAAAGTCTGTTGAAGCTCCTCTTGCTCTTCCCACTGATGTTACTCAGCTTTCCGTTGGTCCTGATTCGGTCATTCGTTCGAACAGTCCTGAGAAAATACGTCGTATAAATCTAGACGTACCACAATTTGCATTTGCTGAGAACAATGTTCTAGCAGATGAAATGAAACTAGGAACTCGTTTCCCACAAGCACGTGCAGGACAAGCAGAAGGTTCTATTGTTACTGGTCAAGGTGTCAAGGCACTTATGGCTGGATTCGATTCACAAATCAAAGTTATTCAATCAATCCTTGGCGAAGCAATCGGCGAAGCAATCTCTATCGCGTTTGCTACTGATGAAGCATACTTCCCAACATTATCTCGTGAAGTATCTGCAACAGCCAACGGAGTTCCATACAAATTAAAATACAAACCATCAATCGATATCAACGGCAATTACGGCGTAACAGTTGAATACGGATTGATGGCAGGTTTAGACCCTAACCGAGCATTGGTATGGGGTCTGCAAGCACGTGGCGATAAACTCATTTCACGAGGAATGCTACGTCGTAATTTACCGATTTCGCTCAACGCTGGAGAAGAAGAGCGAGCAATTGATATCGAAGAGATGCGTGATTCATTGAAAGCATCCATCTCGCAACTTGCTGCTGCGATTCCACAAATGGTTTCGCAAGGGCAAGACCCGATGTCGCTTGTCGAAAAAATGGCAACAGTTATTGATGAACGCAAGAAAGGCACACCACTTGAAGAAGCGGTAGCTAAAGCGTTCAAGCCAGAACCAGCACCAGAAGCACCACAAGCACCAGAAATGGCGCAACCAGAACAGCCAATGGGCATGGGTGGAGAAATTCCACAGATGCCACAAGGTAGACCAGCAATGCAAGAGTTGCTAGCAGGTCTAACTGGTTCAGGCAATCCAGTACTCGCAGGTCGAGTAACTCGACAAATACCAGCATAAGGAGAAAAAATGTTTGGAAAGCAAGGAAAGGCAGCTAAGGCTCCAGTTCACCCAGGACACTCAGGCAAGAAGTCTGGTGGCAAAGGCGTAGGACTTGGATTAGTTGCTAAAGCCCCAACCCCAAAGGGTATCAAGGGTAACAAGAACAAGCTTAAGTAAGG
>CAZDKV010000039.1:0-4848 GCA_964506125.1 uncultured Candidatus Nanopelagicus sp. | reverse complement strand
GAGGCAGATCCAGTTGAGCTTCAAGCATTAATGGGCGCAGGCTTTGTTCTATTTATGTTGACCTTATTAGTTAACTTCTTAGCTAATTTTATTATTAATAAGACGGCAAGGGAGTAATTTAATGAGCCAAACAACCCTTAACGTAAAACCTGATCACCCATGGAAGTTAACCCCTAAGGATTTAGTAACAGATTTAATCGGTGCGCTATTTACTTTGGTGGGCACCTTAGCAATTGTTGGCTTCTCGCCCTTAAAGGGCAAGTTAGGATTTGCCCTGACCTTAATTGTGATGGCAATTGTTACTGCCACAGTCATGAGTTGGATTAGATTAGATCGAAAAGCTGCCATTAACTCATCAACTACTGTCTTGGTATATATCGCAGCATCATTTGTGATCATGGCGTTAGCTTCAGTTCTTTATGAAATTATTCGATTAGGAGCTCCTGGTTTTTCTCTCTCCATCTTTACTAAAGATATGTCAGAGACAGCATCAGATATGCCACTTACCGAGGGTGGCTTACTACATGCAGTAATTGGTACTGCATACATAGTCACCTTTGCTACCTTATTTGCCACACCAATTGGAATCTTAACCGCACTTTATATTGTGGAGGTTAAGGGCAGATTTGCTGGGACTGTGAGATTTTTTGTGCAGGCGATGAGTGGTGTGCCATCTATTGTGGCTGGTTTATTTATCTTTGCATTTTGGATGATTCAATTAGGAAATGCCTACTCAGGAATTGCTGGTGGCTTTGCCTTAACGGTGTTGATGATTCCAACTGTGGCAAGAACAGCTGAGGAGGTTTTGAAGTTAATTCCGCAAGATCTTCGAGAGGCTGGGTTAGCGTTAGGTGCTACCCAGTGGCGAACAGTTGCGATGGTGGTAATTCCAGCAGCTCGTAGCGGATTGATTACCGCGGTGATCTTAGGAATTGCTCGGGTGGTGGGTGAGACTGCGCCATTGTTATTAACTATTGGTGGAGCGGATGCGATTAATTTAAATCCAACCGCTGGCAATATGTCAGCTTTTCCATATTATGTGTGGAAGAACCTACTTATTGGAAGTGAGAATGCGATTAGTAGAGCCTGGCTTGGCGTATTTGTATTGATGATTTTAGTTTTAATCTTTTTTGCCTTAGCTAGATACTTTGGTGCGGCAAAGGGGAGTAGAAAATGAGTAGTGAAAATGAATCAGGTAAAGGAGAAGAGAAGATGAGCCAGGTAACTCCAAAGAAAAGTGCTGGTGCTACCCGCACGCCAGCAACAAGTGCTACCCGATCCTTAGCTGATGTGGCATCGGCGCGAAGTGCCAATGTGGGTAAGGGCTTTGCCGGCGGTAGCGGCCTTGAGGCAAGAGGAATTCATGCCTGGTTTGGTAAGAAACATGTTTTGCAAGATATCTCAATGGAGTTTGCAACTGGAACAGTAACAGCATTAATTGGTCCATCTGGTTGTGGAAAATCAACCTTTATCCGCACTCTTAACCGAATGCATGAGTTTATTCCAACCGCTGCCTTGGCAGGTCAGGTGTTGCTAGATGGTAAGGATGTTTATGACCCAGGTGTTGATGTAACCAAGATTCGGCTAAAGGTAGGAATGGTATTTCAAAAACCAAATCCATTCCCATCGATGACTATCAAGGAAAATGTTTTATCTGGCTTGAAGTTGTCACAGATTAAAATTGAAAACTCCGATGAGTTATTGGAGAGTTGCTTAAAGCGGGCTGGATTATGGGATGAGGTTAAAGATCGGCTTAATGAATATGGTGGATCCCTCTCTGGCGGTCAGCAACAACGTCTTTGTATTGCAAGATCCTTAGCGGTAAATCCTCAAGTTTTGTTAATGGATGAGCCATGCTCTGCCTTAGATCCAGGATCTACTCTTCGAATTGAGGAGACTATTCGTGAGTTAGCAAACACGATGGCTATTGTGATTGTTACTCACAATATGCAACAAGCTGCTCGAGTCTCCGATTACACCGGATTTTTCCTCTCCGATGGCGGTCCTGGTCGATTGGTGGAGAGTGCAACCACAGTTGAGATCTTTACCAATCCAAAGCAGAAGCGCACTGAGGATTATGTCTCAGGTAGATTTGGTTAATTCTTAAAACACCAATTGTTAACTTAACCTACACATCTAGTTCACCAAAAACTCCTCAGTAATTACCCTTTCTTGTCTAGGTTTGCCTTACAAACTTAAGTCAAGGAGGCGTTATGAAGTTTCGCAAAAAGATGGCGGTAGCAGTGCTTGCTGCCTCTGGGTTGATCTTCTCCTCAACCCCAGCCTTTGCTAATTCAATCAATGGCAGTGGTGCAACATTTGCTCAGCCACTAATTGATGTCTGCAAAGTTGAGTTCACAAAAGATACTGGCTACACAGTTAATTACACCGCTGGTGGCTCAGGTAAGGGAAGAACAGATTTTGCTAACAACCTAGTTGATTTTGCAGCCTCAGATGCTGTTTATACATCAGGAATTCCAGCTCACCTAGAGTATGCACCAGTTTATGCCGCGCCAATTGCAATTTTTTACAACCTGCCATCAGTTAAAGAGCCAATTAACCTAAGCGCTGAGACTGTTGCACAGATCTTTGGTGGTGAGATCACAAAATGGAATGACCCTCGGATTATTGAGGAAAATCAGAGAGTAACCATTAAGACACCTGTATATAAAACCAAAAAAGAGGTAGTAACAGTTGGTGGCAAAAAGGTGACTAAGACAGTTCCTGCCCTTGATAAAAATGGCAAGCCAACAGTGCTACGTACCATTACTAAAACAGTTGATATTCAACTACCAAACACCCCAATTACTGTTTACTATCGAACCGACTCCTCAGGAACATCAGAGCAGTTTGGTAAGTTTTTACAGGGAGCAAATGCTGGTGAAAATGCTGGTGTGTGGCCAAAGACAGCAAGTGGCACATTTGCTAACTCAACTCCAAAAAACATTTCAAACTTCTTTAACTTCCAAGGTGCATCAGGCTCTGCCTTAGTTGCAGCTGGTGTTAAGGGCAAGGTTGGTGGAATTGGTTATGGTGAGGTCTCATGGGCAACTGATAACAAGCTTCCAGTTGCTAATATCAAAAATGCAGCAGGTGAGTTTGTCGCACCAACAGCTGCTGGTACCTCAGCCTTCTTAGGTGGCGGAACAATCCAAGCAAATGGTGGATTGGTTGCAGATTACAAAAAGGCAATCACCGGCGCCTATCCAATTGGCACTGCATCATATGGATTGGTATACCCAGCCTCAGCTAAAAAAGATCCAGAGAAACAAAAGATCGTAGCTGCCTGGCACACATATCTATTGGAGCAATGTCCAAAGAAGTTCCCAGAAAAGGGATATGTACAAATAACTGGACCTTTGTATGACAAGGCAAAGGCACAGATTGCCAAGATCAAATAAGTTAGAAAAGTAAAACAAACCCCCGCACACTCCTAGGTGCGGGGGTTTTTACATCTAAAGCTTTATCCTTTACCTATGGAGTTTTTATATAACCTCTTTCTAATTCTTCACTTTATTGGTTTAGCTGGCCTACTTGGCGGCTTATTAACCCAGATCCCAAATAAGCCAAAGCGGTTAGAAAAGTTAGTCTTGCATAGCGCCTGGTTGATGTTTTTAGCCGGGGTGGTAATGGTTGGCATAAATCAGATGATGCATGCAGATGATCCAACTGTTGCAGTTCTTGATCATATAACTGTTGCAATTAAATCAACTGTTATTTTATTGATATTGGCAATTGGTTACTTAAATATAAAAAAGAGTGTTTTATCAAATAAGGTGTGGGCGATTATGAGCGCACTTGCTTTATTTAATGTAGTAATCGCCGTATATCGATAGTAATTTTGTGATTACAGCAGGTGATGAGGTAAGATAGCGTTTGTAACTGTAACGAACCACAGATTGCTAGATAAAGATCTGCGTTATGGGTGTGGACTCCGGAGGACCCGGGCCACTTTTGATTACGCAAAGGGGTGGAATCCGGTTAACACCGGAGTCAGCCCATGCCAGCGATTAATCCAATAGTTTTAAACTCATTAGCAGATCTTCAGCCTTCTTTATATTGGTTAGATGCTGATCCACTTGAACCAAGCTCTCACTCTGCCTTAACAAGTGATATCAAAACCGATCTTTGTATTGTCGGTGCTGGTTACACCGGGCTTTGGACCGCCCTGCTAGCTAAGGAGCGAGATCCAAATCGTGAGGTTGTAATTATTGAGATGCGTGAGACTGGTAATGGCGCCTCAGGTAGAAATGGCGGTTTTTGTAACGCCTCCCTTACCCACGGTTTTGTTAATGGTTACACCCGCTTTCCAGATGAGATGGCGGTAATTGAAAAACTGGGAAGAGAAAATCTTGATGCAATTGAGGAGACAATTAAAAAGTACAAGATTGATTGTGATTTTGAAAGAAATGGTGAGCTGCGCTTAGCAGTTGCCCCATGGCAGATGGCGGGTTTAAAGGAGGAGGCGGTTGCTAGAAATAAGACTGGCGATCATGTTGAGGTTTTAGATAAAGAGCAGGTTAGAGCATTGGTTAACTCACCTATTTATGAGGGAGCACTCTTTGATCATGATGGCACAGCCTTAGTAGATCCAGCCAGATTAGTTTGGGGATTAGAAAAGGCTTGTTTATCCCTTGGCGTAAAGATATATGAGAACTCAAAGGTTGAGGAGTTAATTGATGAAGGAGATACGGTTTTAGTTAAGAGCGCTTATGGATCAATTAGGGCAAATAAGGTGGCGCTTGCTACAAATGTTTACACGCCCCTGATTAAAAGTGTTAAAAAGTATGTAATTGCAGTTTATGACTTTCAATTAGTAACTCAGCCATTAACAAATGAGCAGTTAGA
>CAZDKV010000038.1:0-4964 GCA_964506125.1 uncultured Candidatus Nanopelagicus sp. | reverse complement strand
CCAATTGTTGGTGTCGATGTAGTTGAGGTGGCACCTGCTTATGACAGCAGCGATATCACTGCAATCTTGGCAAATCGAGTTATCTTAGAAGCACTTAGTGCAATTGCACTTAAAAAAGCAGGCGGGTCTTATTCACCAACTAGAAATTTACTTGATCGGTAATTAAGCAGTTACCGAGGCTAACGCCTCATCCAATACCGCAAGTCCATCACGAAGTAAATCCTCTTCAATTACAAGGGGTGGCAGCAATCTAATCACGTTGGCATATGTGCCAGCTGAAAGAATTAATACCCCTTTGCTGGTGCAGTACTTAATTGCAGCTGTTAATGCTTCAGGGTTTGGCTCATTAGTTCCAGGCTTAACTAATTCAATTGCCTGCATTGCACCTCGACCTCTTACATCGCCAATTATTGAGTACTTCTTCATCATCGCAGTTAGCTCTTGGCGCATAATCTCACCAATTTTCTTTGCACGAGCAACTAAATTATCTTGTTCGATAACCTCAATTGCACCCAGTGCAGCTGCACATGCAACTGGATTTCCACCGTAGGTGCCACCTAGACCTGATAAGTGAATTGAATCCATAATCTCAGCACGCCCAGTAACACCAGCTAATGGCATCCCGGCAGCAATTCCCTTGGCGGTGACAATCAAATCTGGAATTACTGACTCATCTTCACAGGCAAACATATCGCCAGTTCTAGCAAAGCCAGTTTGAACCTCATCTGCTACAAAAACAATTCCATTTTCCTTACAGAATTTGGCAAGTCCAGGCAAAAATCCTTTACATGGAACAACAAAACCACCCTCTCCAAGAATTGGCTCGATCACAATACAAGCAACATTGCTAGCACCAATTTCCTTTTCAATTTTATGTATCACCATGGATAGGGCCGCACTTTCACAAGGCTTGGCGCAGGCACCGCATCGATATGGATAGGCCATCGGCATTCGGTATACCTCTGGCGCAAAAGGCCCAAATCCATCTTTGTAAGGCATATTTTTTGCAGTCATCGCCATAGTTAGATTTGTTCGACCGTGATAGCCATGCTCAAAAACAACAACTGCAGATCGCTTGGTGAATTTGCGAGCAATCTTTACTGCATTTTCAATCGCCTCAGCGCCTGAGTTAAAAAGTGCTGATTTCTTTTTATGAGTACCAGGAGTTAATCGGTTTAGCGCTTCACAAACTTCAACATAACCGTTGTATGGCACCACCATAAAACAGGTATGACTGAATGCATCAATTTGAGTTTTAACTCTATCTGCCACACGGCTTTGCGAGTGACCAACATTTAATACAGCAATTCCAGCACCTAAATCCAAAATTGAGTTGCCATCAACATCAACAATAATTGCACCTTGCGCATGATCAATAAAAACTGGAAAAGCTGTGCCAAGTGAGGCAGAGACTGCTTCACCTCGTCGTTTGATTAGCTCAGTTGACTTTGGGCCTGGAATAGCAGTTACGAGATTACGCTTTTGAACTACCTGCTTTTTAGCCTCTGAGTACATGGCTAAATACTATCTGACGAGCCCCAAACTTGGCACAGTTAAGATACTCACATGCGTGATGTGGTGGTTTTAGGATCAACTGGATCTATTGGGGTGCAAGCACTTGAGATAGTGGCGGCTAATCCAAATAAGTTTCGCCTAGTTGGCTTAAGTGGCGGGCGAAAAAATCCACAACTATTAATGCAGCAGGCAAAGAAATTTAATGTGCCAATTGTTGGTTCCATGGCCCCAGCTCCTGCAACAAGTGGAGTACAGGTAATTGATGGTGATAACTCATCAGTTGAGATTGCAGCCCTGCCCTGCGACATAGTTTTAAATGGCATCACTGGCTCAATTGGTTTAGGGCCAACCCTTTCTGCCTTGGGTGTGGGCAACAAGGTGGCGCTAGCAAACAAGGAGTCCTTAGTTGCAGGTGGTGAGTTAGTGATGAAGTACGGGTCAGATCGAATAATTCCAGTTGACTCAGAGCACTCAGCAATTTACCAAGCATTATTGGCTGGCAAGAGAAGTGATGTTAAGAAATTGATATTAACTGCAAGTGGTGGGCCATTTAGAGAAAAAGCAGATCTATCTGATGTAACTGTGGCAGATGCCTTAAACCATCCAACCTGGTCGATGGGTGAGGTGGTGACAATAAATTCTGCTACTTTGTTAAATAAGGGACTTGAGATTATTGAAGCACATTATTTATTTGATCTGCCTTATGAAAGTATTGAGGCGGTAATTCACCCACAATCTGTAGTTCACTCATTAGTTGAGTACATAGATGGTTCAACAATCGCTCAAGCATCACCACCAAATATGAAGGGACCCATTGCCTACGCTCTTTCTTATCCAGATCGGATTAGCAGGGCAACTGCAGCAATTGATTGGAGTAAATCTCATACCTGGCAATTTTTGCCAATAGATAATGAAAAGTATCCAGCGATTGAGTTAGCAAAAAGATGTGGTCAATTAGGATCAGGGTTACCTGCTGTATACAACGCTGCGAATGAGGTGGCTGTTGCCGCATTCTTAGCTGGTCAGATTAAATTCACAGCGATAATTGATATTGTGGAGGCGGTTGTTCAATCATTTGGTAGTAACTCTCCAACTACAATTAGAGATATCTCTGATGTCAGTGCAGTAGAGCAAAGTGCGCGCAGTAAAGCTGGTGAATTAATTAAGGAGATCTCTTAAATGATGATCGTAGGTATTGTGGCATTTGCAGTTGCTCTTTTGCTTTCTGTAATGATTCATGAGGCTGGGCATTACCTAACTGCAAAGAAATTTGGTATGAAGGTAACTGAGTTTTTCTTAGGCTTTGGTCAAAAGATTTGGTCATTTACTAAGGGTGAGACAGAGTTTGGCTTAAAGGCAATTCCAGCAGGTGGGTACTGCAAAATTGTAGGAATGACTCCACGAGAGGAGTTATCGCCAGAAGATGCCGATCGCGCATTTATAAAGGCCACAGTTGGCCAACGATTAATAGTCTTAGGAGCAGGCTCATTCCTACACTTTGTTTTGGGTTTCATACTACTGATCGCCTTGTTCTCATCAGTTGGAATTACTTCCCTTACCAATAAGGTGGAGCGAGTCAGTGAATGTATTCCACAAACATCAACTGAGGTTTGCTCACCACAATCTGTTCCCTCACCTGCAAAAGTTGTTGGGATAAAGGCAGGAGATAAAATTGTTAAGGTAAATGGCCTTTCATATGATGATTGGTCTGATGTAGTAACTGTTATTAGATCATCAGCAGGAGTGCAATTAGAAATAACTATTGATCGAAATGGTACTTTGATTGATCTATTGGTTACACCAGCCAGCAGGCCATTAGATGGGGAGACCATAGGAGTAATTGGTGTAGTAAATGAGATAGGTACCATCACTTACGGGCCAATTACCGCAGTTACCAAAGCAGCGACATTTACTGGTGAGATTTTGCAAAATAGTGTGACCGCTCTTATCTCCCTGCCAAGTAAGATCCCTGATTTAATTAATCAAACCTTTGGAAATGAAGAACGAGATCCAGAGGGGTTAGTTGGCGTGGTTGGAGTAGCTAGGGTAAGTGGTGAAACAGCTGAGACTAAAGCATTAACAACGAGAGAGAAGATTGCTACCTTTATTTTAATTATTGCATCCTTAAATATATTTGTTGGCATGTTTAATTTACTTCCACTTTTGCCATTAGATGGTGGACATATGGCGGTAGCAATAGCTGATGGGGTAAGAAATACTCGGGCAAAGGCAAAGGGATTGGCTAAGCCAGCACCATTTGATGTCGAACGGCTCACACCAATCACTATGGTGGTCTTTGTCGTGATGGCTTCTTTATCACTTCTGCTGCTTACCGCAGACATACTCAACCCAATTCGGCTTAATTTCTAGGTAAGGTTTGGCTATGGTAAATCTTGGAATTCCATCGGCACCACCGCCAACACTTGCACCTCGTCGAAAAAGTAGGCAGTTAAAGGTTGGTTCAGTTTTAGTTGGTGGAGATGCACCAGTATCGGTGCAATCGATGTGCACAACACTTACCGCTGATGTGAATTCAACCTTGCAACAGATTGCTGAGTTAACCGCATCTGGTTGTCAGATTGTTCGTGTGGCAGTGCCATCTCAAGATGATGCTGACGCACTTGCTCAGATCGCGAAGAAATCACAGATTCCAGTAATTGCTGATATTCACTTTCAACCTAAGTATATTTTTGCAGCTATTGATGCTGGCTGTGCTGCAGTAAGAGTAAATCCAGGAAATATTAAACAATTTGATGACAAGGTAAAAGAGGTGGCAAAAGCGGCCGGAGATGCTGGTATTCCAATTCGAATTGGTGTTAACGCTGGTTCCTTGGATCCAAGATTGTTAGCAAAGTATGGCAAGGCAACACCAGAGGCATTGGCTGAATCCGCTCTTTGGGAGGCATCCTTATTTGAGGAGCATGGTTTTCGCGATATAAAAATCTCAGTCAAACATCATGATCCAGTAACAATGGTTAAGGCATATCGATTATTAGCTGCTAAATGTGATTATCCATTACATCTTGGTGTTACTGAGGCTGGCCCACTTTTCCAAGGCACAATTAAATCTGCTACCGCTTTTGGCATATTACTTGCTGAAGGAATTGGCGACACTATTCGTGTTTCACTATCTGCTCCACCAGTGGAGGAGGTAAAGGTAGGTATTGCAATATTAGAATCACTTAATTTGCGTCAACGAAAGTTAGAGATTGTCTCCTGTCCTTCATGTGGCAGAGCCCAGGTAGATGTCTATACCTTGGCGGAAAAAGTTCAAGCAGGATTACAAGGAATGACAGTTCCACTTCGAGTTGCAGTTATGGGTTGCGTTGTTAATGGGCCGGGAGAGGCACGCGAGGCAGATCTTGGAGTGGCCTCTGGAAATGGTAAGGGTCAGATATTTGTAAAGGGTGAGGTAATTAAAACTGTGCCAGAGGCACAGATAGTTGAGA
>CAZDKV010000037.1:0-5002 GCA_964506125.1 uncultured Candidatus Nanopelagicus sp. | reverse complement strand
GATAAACGATAAACAAAACAAAGCCTGCGATGGTGTAACCACGGATCCAATTGCGATTTGATTTAGAAACATTATTGGCTGCTGAAACTTTTGCCATCGGCTTAGACCTTTTCCGTTGTTACTTTGCCCAAAAGCCCGGCTGGCTTAAAGACCAAGATAATAATAAGGATGGTAAAGACCACTGACTGTGACCATGCCTGGCCAAATGCGATTGGCAGACCATCATTTAATCCTTGAATTAATCCGATAAGCAATCCACCAACTACTGCGCCCCAAAGGCTACCAATTCCACCCAATACCGCAGCAGTGAAGGCAATCAGACCAAGCTGGAAGCCAAGGTTGTAGTTAGTAGTACCAATTGATTGCTGATACAAGAGCCCCGCAGCTCCCGCCATCGCCCCACCAATTGCAAAGGTAAATGCGATTGTCTTGTTCACATTAATACCCATCAATGTTGATGCATCTTTATCTTGGGAGGTAGCACGCATCGCTTTACCCTGCTTTGTGTTATTTACCAAGTAATTCAGCGCAAGAAGAAGTGGGAAGCCAATCAAAAATAACCAGATGGTAAGCATGCTAATTCTTACCTCACCAATATAAATGTCACCACTTGGGATAACAGTTGGCCACTGGCGTGGGGTTGATCCATTCCACTTTAAACCAATGAAGTTAAGCAAGAAAGACATACCAACTGCGGTAATCAAAGTTGATAGTCTAGGAGCGTTACGTAATTTACGATAAGCAAAGCGTTCAATCAGCACATTTACTACCGCACCAAAAACCATAACCGCAACCAGGCAGAGAGCGAAGGCAAACCAGCCAAAGCCATTTGATTCATCTGCACCAATCCAATAAGTAATAAAAAATGAGGAGAAGACGGCGCTAAGCATGAAAAGGTCGCCATGGGCAAAGTTAATCAACTCGATAATTCCATAAACAAGGGTGTAACCAAGTGCAATCATTGCGTAAATCAAGCCGTTACGAAGACCGGCGATCGCAGATTGAGCAAACTGGTCAGGAGATTCAATAATATTTATTAACATCCAAAAAGCAGCGCCAAGACTAATTACGATTGCGCCAGCTCTTTCAATACGTTGGCGGCGGATTTGTCCAGGGGTACCGCTAAATTTTGTTGCTACTGCAGCCTTGGCCACGTAAACCTCTTTCAAAATATCTAGGTACTGCTTGTTCTCTAACCTTAACTGACCTTAAAAGATACAGTAAAACCTAAGTTTTGATAAGTAAAAATTTGTGTCTTTTTGCTGAGAGTCAAGATAAGGGCGGCTACTTTTTACAGTAGCCGCCCAAATCTTTAGTTCTAAAGATTTAGAACTAGTTAACAGTGATCTTTGTTTGGAAGGTCTCTGTGTTGTCCTTAACGATAAGAATAGTAATATCCTTTGAAAGAATATCGCCGTTCGCATCGAACTTCAGCTCTGTACCAACTACTGATTCAGATGCTGGGATAACAACAGTCTTCATAGCCTCAAATACACCCTTACGAGTTCCATCTGAAACTGAAATAGCCTTCAGAATTACTTGGGCTGCTGCTGCACCGTATACAGAGAATGAGCTAGTTGGAGCCTCACCGTACTCTGCTAGGTAATCAGCTTGGAACTTCTCGGCTGCGCCACCCTTAGGGAACTGATCAATTGAAAGACCAGTAAATGAAAGGTATGCACCTTGTGCCTCTGGAAGTGCTAGGAAGTCTGGATAACCAGTGAAACCATCTGGCATCATGAACTTAACCTTGTTGTTATCGCCAAGGTACTTAACCTTGTCTTTAACCAATTGTCCGCCGTTTAGATCAAAGATACCGCCGACATAAACCATGTCTGGGTTTAACTTCTTGATCTTGTTAAATAGCGCTTCGTAGTTTGGAGCCTTGTCATCCCAGCCTTCGCCAGCATCACCAGGAGATAGGACGGTTAGTCCTAGCTTCTTAGCAGCAGCGGTGAATGCACGAGCAACACCTTGTCCGTATGTTTGACGATCATTAAGAACATAAACTTTCTTAATACCAATGCTGTTAGCAAACTCTGCTGCAGCGTTTCCTTGGTTGTCATCAGTTGTTACAACACGGTAGTAGTTACGTGCACCTGTTGGGTAGTACTTCTCTGGCTCGCCTGGATCCCATGCCTTTGTAAGACCTGGGTTTGTGTTGGCGTTAGAAACCATAACCATTGGGCCATCTGGATCTTGGTTAAGTACAGGAACGATGATCTTTGCGCAGCCTGAGTTGTATGTACCCATAACTGCAACTTCGTCCTTAGCTGCTACGTGAGCTTGAGCATTCTTTGCACATTGTGCATCATCCCATGAACCCTTTGCAGCTGTTGAGTTGTCATACTCACGGAATCCGATTGTGAATTCGCCAGCCTTATTATCCATTTGCTTTAGCAATAATTTAATTGCGTTGTTTGTTGATTTACTCTGATCTGCAGATCCACCTTGTAGTGGAAGATCTGATGCAATAAACAGATCAGATGAAGAAGAGGAGCATGAAGTCAAAACTAAGCTGACAGAAGCAGCAAGTGCGACAACGGCTACCTTTAAACGATTCTTTTTCATCAAGGGTTAAGCCTTTCTTAAGTGATCGACGTAGCGGACCTGTGCCCACCAAGTAGTGGGGATAGCGTAGGGGCTGGGGGTTAGATTTGCCTAGTCGAGCCCAGGTGCATCTGAGCCTAAACTATTGAAAATAAGGGCAGATTTGCCCAGATAATGCAAGGTTACAAGATTGTTATTAACAAATACCCTCCAGTAATTACCGCACCTCATCTGTAACAGCAAGTGATCTCTAACTGCGCTTATTAGAACCAATTTTGCCAAAGTACACCAATGCCAACATGGCAGAGGATGCGATAACTAATGCCACTGTTATTGAAGTTAATTCAACAACCCATGCAAGTACAACTCTTGAGATAAACATAATTACTGTATTTATAAAACTTAACTGTGCAACTGCAATTGCATTTTTGCCATTTGATAATCGACCAGCAATTGAGAAAAATATCGGAGCAAGAGCTGAACAACCTAGACCTGCTAAAAAGAATCCAAGAAAAGCTAATGCAAACGCAAGATTTTTATAATTATCTACTACCAACAATGATGAAGATGCCATTGCAGTAAATCCAATACCACCAATTAATCCTCCCGTTTTAATCCAAAACTGTTCACTTTGATGGTTAAGTGCCCAACCAATTGAGTATCTGCCAACAATTAGACCTATCAGACAGGTTAGGTAGCACAGAGTTGCAACCGAGCTATTCATTCCTAACTCCTCTTTACCAAATAAAGTTGCCCAGTCTGCGATTGTGAACTCTAAAACTGTTGCGCAGAAGAATCCCAAACTTAAAAACCAATTAATCTTAAATTTAAACTGCTTCAAAGAGGTGGCTTGATAATCATCATCACTAGTTGGATTATCTGGAAATGTCGGGGCTAATTTGTTAATGCAAAATTGTGTAAGGAGCCATACAACAAACATCAAGAGGGTAATGTGGCTGGAGATTGAAACTGAGTTTGAAATTAAAAATGCAATTGCCGAGGTACTCATTGCACCCACCGCCCAAGCACCATGAAGTTTGGGAACAATCACCGCCCCAACCTCATCTTGGCGATGTAGTGAGTGGCCACTAGTTGCAATGTGATAAATCGAAACTGAAGAGCCAGCTAAAATATTTAAAATCAAAAAGAGAATCGGTGAGCTGGTGTTAACCAATCCAGTGTAAACAATTGCTACCGCAGTGGAGCCAATTTGCAGCGAGCGCTTAGCACCAATCCGGTGCACAATCTGCCCACCGATCAATAACATAATTATTGATCCAATTGAGGCGCTCCCCAACAAAGTACCGAAGGTGCCATTATTGATATTTAAATTGGCTTTTAGATCTGGAGTTCTTGGTGCAAGCGACATTATTGCAATACCAAATAAGAAGAAGATTAAACTTAAGTATCGCTGCTCACTTTTGCTGTAAGTAGCTTTATTAAAACTTTTCAAAATAGCGCACTTGCCAATTGGCTTCTTGCCTTAACCAGCCTTGGATCAGTTGGATCGACTAGGTTAAACAGAGAGATCAGATGAGCTTTAGCCTTATCCCGATCATCACCTGCAAAATTTTTAACCGCCTTAATTAATCGATCAAAGGACGCCTCATAATTACCAGTTGCAATCTCAATATCAGCACACATCAGCTGACTAGTTAGATCATTATCTTTGGCATTTTTTAAGGTTAAGACTGGATCTAAGCCATCTATGCGCAGCATTAAATTAACCTGAGCCAAGCCAACAACTGCTACCTGCTCATTTGGTTTTCGCTTCAGCCATGCCTCATAAGAAAGCTTTGCTGCTTTGTAATCACCTTTTTCCATTGCAGCATATGCTGCTTGCTCCTCTGGCTCCATTGGTATTTCACTCGGCCCATCTGGGGCGCTGCCGATGCCTTTTTGCGAGGCGAGCTCTAACAACTTATTTATTACCAATCGAAGCTGATCAGCAGGTGGGACTGATTCAAATAGTGGCA
This sequence comes from uncultured Candidatus Nanopelagicus sp., assembly GCA_964506125.1. GTDB lineage: Bacteria > Actinomycetota > Actinomycetes > Nanopelagicales > Nanopelagicaceae > Nanopelagicus. Next base: position 476 of record CAZDKV010000037.1, on the reverse strand, counting down.
GAAGCTGTTCACCAATAATTGCGATTGCAACCGGCACTGACTTTATTTGCAACGCTTGGGCAACCTGTGGTTGGGCATCAACATCTAATACCCCAAGCAACCAAGCATTTTTATCTGCAATCTCAAGCTTTCCTAGCCTTTCTAAAATCTCCTTTGCTTGAGCACTCCTGGCAGACCAAGCCAGCAAAATAACCACACACTCTTTTGATTTGGTAACAAAATCAGATACTAAGTTTTCCTGCGTAACCGCCTTGCCATGGGTTGGTGTCACCGCCTCACCTGTTGGCTTTTTTAAGGTGGATAGATCAAAGGCGTTGCCAAAGTTGGCACGGCCCATTCCGGGAATTGGTTTATTACTACTCACTTTTTAATCACAACCCCTGAATCCATTCGGTATGGCAAGACCTTCTCAATGTAATCTGCCGTGGCAAAATCTAGCCCAACATCTCTGCCTAATTTCTCACCTAGATACCATC
>CAZDKV010000036.1:0-5095 GCA_964506125.1 uncultured Candidatus Nanopelagicus sp. | reverse complement strand
TTACAAGGCACAAACCCCAAAGGTTATGTATTACTACTTCGCCACACATTAGCTCCTGGGGTTGGAGATCCTGAGAACTTTAAATTAAATGATTGCTCAACCCAGCGAAATCTCTCCCAAGTTGGAAGAGAGGATGCTAAATCTGTTGGTGATTGGCTTAAGCGGCGGGATATAAAGATAGCCCGGGTGGAATCCTCAAGGTGGTGTCGGGCAAAGGAGACTGCGCAATTACTAGATATTGGCAGGGTGAGATTAAATCCCAATTTAGACTCTTTATTTGATTCACAAGATCCTGCCAAAGCAATACAAACTGTGAGGGTTAAAAAGCAGATTGTTGATTGGCGAAATAAATCTGGGCTTCTTGTTTTAGTAGGCCATTTTGTAAATATTGGCGCAGTAACAGGTGTTGGGGTGGGATCTGGTGAAGGAGTATTGGTAAGGGCAGATAGTAAGGGCAAGATTACCGTTGTTGGTTTAACTCCAAAACTTGGCAGGTAACTTTTTTTAAAGATTAATTGTTTAAGAGGGTGAGCGCAGCAATTGCTGCATCAAATCCTTTATCCTCTTTTGATCCCACTGCGCCAGAGCGAGCTTGTGCTTGAGTGAGATCATCACACATTAAAACACCAAAGCCAACTGGTTTTGATCTACTCAATGACACATCCATAACACCTTGGGTTACTCCTTGGCAGATGTAATCAAAGTGTGGGGTCTCACCCTTTAAAACTAAACCAACAACTACAACTAGATCTGCTCCCTTATCTAGTGCTAATTGGGCAGCAAGTGGTAATTCAAAGGAGCCGGCAACATAGGAGATCTTTATCTTTTCAATTCCACCACTTTTTAATCCTCTAACTGCGCCATCGATTAATGATTGGCAGATCTCTGGGTGCCAGGAGGATGAGATAACTTGGGCAGAAAGAGTGGGGTATTTTCCAATCTCAATCTTGGGTGCATTATTTAACATCAACTGATCCTCCTAATTTGTGTTTAAGTAATTGCGCTTTGCTATTTAAATAAGCTTGATTATGGATATTTGGCGTGGTGATTAACTCAACCCTTGAGTACTTAATCCCTGCCTGATCTAAGGCCTCTGTCTTTGCTGGGTTATTGGTTAATAACCTGATGCTTTTAACACCAAGTGCTTTAATAATTGCAATCGCATCAATATAACTTCGCTCATCTGCTAAATGTCCTAGTGAGATATTTGCCGCCACCGTATCAAGACCTGCGTCCTGTAATGCATACGCCTTAACCTTTTCTGCCAGCCCAATTCCCCGCCCCTCATGATCTTTAAGGTAGATAATCAATCCAGCACCTGCTTTTTCAATCTGATCAATAGATAGTGCTAACTGCTCACCACAATCACATCGATCTGAGCCAAATACATCACCAGTTAAACACTCAGAGTGAATACGGGTTAATAGATTTTCGCTACCTATATTTCCAAAGGATAAAACTGCATGCTCTGCCCCAGTTGGTGATTGATAGGAGGTAATTTGCCAATTTTTATCTGCCATTGGCAGCTTTGCCCAGGTAAAGCTTGGAGTTACTTGTTTAATCTCAACCTTTGGTGAGTTTTCAATAATCTCCTCAATTGAGATCTTTTTTATGCCATGTTCATTGGCAAATTGTGAGAGTAATTCACCCCGCATCATCGTGCCATCATCATTTACCAACTCACAGATCACAGCAACTGGATATGTGTTGGTTAAATTACAAAGTGCTACCCCTGCCTCAGTATGTCCTGCCCGCTGAGTTAATCCACCATCTACTGCAACAAGTGGAAATATGTGACCGGGTCTTAAAAATTGATCACTCTTTGCATTATCACTTGCTAGAGCACGTAAGGTATTTGCTCGCTCTTTGGCGCTGATTCCAGTTGTGCGATCTTTAATTAAATCAACAGATACGGTAAATGCGGTGGTGTGGTTATCCTCATTATTTGCCACCATCATCGGCAGCTTTAACCGCCTAGCAATATCACTGGTAAGGGCCGCACATATCACCCCTGAGGTGTGACGGACCATAAATGCAATCTGCTCTGTGGTAACTGAGCTTGCTTGCACAATTAGATCACCCTCATCCTCTCGATCCTTTGAGTCGGTGACAATTACAAATTTACCCGCCTTAAAATCAGCTAACGCCTCTTTAAAATTACTCATTTATCACCTGCTGGTGCTTTATTTACTAGCCGCTCCACATACTTAGCCAAGATATCAACCTCAATATTTACCAGATTACCTGGTGATTTCTTACCTAAATTTGTTAACTCTAGAGTTTGTGGGATCAACCAAACTGTAATTGTGTTTTTACTATCATCGATCTCACCTACGGTGAGTGAGACCCCATCAATTGCAATTGATCCTTGGGGCACTACATAACGCATCTTCTCTGCCGGAATTGTTACGGTAAGTGCTAACCACTTTTCAGCTTGTTTGCTCTCAACTACCTTGCCAATGCAATCAACATGTCCCTGCACAATATGACCACCTAGGGGCTCACCTGATTTTGTTGCTAGCTCTAGATTTACTAGATCACCTTTAGTAAGTGAGCCAATTGCGGTTAACTTCAAGGTCTGCACCATTACATCAACTGCAAAGCCTTGAGTATCAAACTCAGTTACTGAAAGACATGTGCCATTTACCGATACCGAGTCACCTACCCTTATCTGGCTAGCAATCTTGGCATCTTTAATGGTTAATTTTGCATACTCATCACCTTTAGTAATCGCCTCTACTACCCCAAGGGATGAAATTAAACCGGTAAACATTACTTAACCACCTTTGCATAGAGGGTGGTCTTAATATCACTGCCTATCTTTTCAACCTCTTTAACTTCAAAATCTATTCGATCATTAATTGTGTTGATACCAAGAGATGAAACAAAGTTAACACCATCACCTAATAAGGTTGGTGCTTGATAGAGAATTACCTCATCCGCCACCTGAGCTTTAAGAAGGGATGAGATAAGAGCAGGACCTGCCTCAACCATCACCCGATTAAAGCCGCGCTTATTTAGCTCTGTTATTAAGTTATCTACTTGGTAATCCTTAATAAGGGTTAGATCAGCACCTCTTTTTATTAATTTAGAGGTAGGTGAGATCTCACGCTTTCCCACAACAAAGATGGCAGGATCTTTGCCAATCCCCTTACTTGTTAACTCTGGGTCATCTGCTAATACAGTTCCAGTAGTAGTAATAATTGCATCAACTTGCGAGCGCAGCTTTGCCACATCATCCCTTGATTGCTCAGAGCTTATCCACTTTGATGATTTATCTGCTGCTGCGATCTTGCCATCTAAGGTGGCTGCTATTTTTAGGATAATCCTTGGCCGATTTAATTTAATCTTAGTTAACCAATCACGGTTGGTATCAGTTGCATACTCAGTAAGTAGGCCGCCCTCAACTGCAATCCCAGCATCTTTTAATGCCGCTGCCCCACCTTGGGCGATTGGGTTTGGATCAAAGAGTGCGAAGTAAACCTTCTTTATTCCACTTTTAATTATTACCTGACTACAAGCTGGATTTTTACCAATGTGATTACATGGCTCAAGGGATAGATACAAGGTGGCCTTTGATAGATCACCTTGGTAATTAGCAAGAGCATTATTAATTGCAATTACCTCAGCATGCTCTGCCCCCAGGTGAACACCTTGAGAGATTAATTTATTATCTTGATCAACTAAGACTGCGCCAACAATTGGGTTTGGATAGGTGTGAGATAGACCTTGCTTTGAGATGGTGATGGCATGGTGTATCCACTCTTGGTGGATTGAGCTAACACCTTTTGTAGCTAACACCTTTATTTACTGCCTCTCCCGTAAAAAACATCTTGTTGCGTTTTTCGGGATGGCAAGGCTTTGGGCTAAATGCGCAAATTACGCATGCCCAAATCGATGTTGAATCTCTCTCATCCGGACTTTAACCGTCGGTTTAGGAGTTTCACCCAATCCACCAACCAATGGCTTTGGTTGGGTCGCAGACTTTAACTGCCGGTTCGGAATTACACCGACCCCGAAATACAACAGTGCAAATCTTACTCCAGGGGTGTTGGGATTGGTAAATCTAAGCGTTAGGGCAAGCGGCTCGCCTTACTTAGAGATTGAAGTTACTGCCCTTACTTGGGGTAACAAACAAGATGATGTTGTAGATCGGAACCAAGATAAACCAACCACTCTTGCCAACATCATGAACCCGTCTTACTGCAACTGCAATAGTTGGAATTAATGTGCCAAAGGCGATGATGTTGGCCCCTAAATCACCAAATGATAATTGAGCGATTACTACTGCGATATTGGTAGTTAAAATAAAGTACCAGTACTGAGATCTAGTAGATACCCCAGAAAAGTCGGCGTAACGGTTTAAGCCATCCTTTAGCGCCAGCCAAAATGCTGGTTGATTTTGTTCCACATGAGAAAACTACCCCACACTTTGCCAAAATCAGCGATACCATCATCCTTATGATTAAAAAAATCTTAGAGCTCACCCGGTATGCGGTGGTAATTCCATCGGTGGCTGCGATCTTAGGCGCACTTCTTTTGATGGTGCAGGGCTCAATTGAGATGGTGGTGGTGGTAAGTGAGGCGATCTTTGATGGCTCCTCCTTAAAGCAAAGCATCGTTGATGTCTTAACCGCGGTTGATGCGATTTTGCTTGGCACCGTTTTGTTAGTTATTGGTTACGGTTTGTATGAGTTATTTATTGATACTGAGATTAAGGTGCCGGCCTGGCTTAGAGTTGATGATTTAGATGATTTGAAATCAAAGTTAATTGGCGTAGTAGTTGCCATTATTGCAGTGGTCTTTGTTGGAATCTTTGTTGATGCCAATCGAGCAGATGAGATTATTGAGTACGGCGTGGGAGCAGGAGCGTTAGTTGCCGCCCTTGCCCTCTTTGCCTTTGCTACCAATAAAAGTAAGGCAAAGAAGTAAAGAGTTATCTTTTAAAAGCTTTTCTTAAGTAGGTAGTCGCCCCGGTGCACCAGATCGCCCATAAAACTAGCGGTGGTTGAAAAAACAATCTAATAAGCCGCTTTTGATCTGTATCTAAGCCAAAGGCATCTATCTGATTGAGATATTGATTTATATTTCCTGG
>CAZDKV010000035.1:0-5226 GCA_964506125.1 uncultured Candidatus Nanopelagicus sp. | reverse complement strand
GCAACCTTGCCCATCAGAGCCTTACGTGGCGCTGGGTAGTTTGGCTTAGACATCTTCTCGTTCTCCGACACATGGTGAAGGACGATGAAGGCAGTTTCATATTCACGAGCCATGTAATGAAAGGCAGACATAGCGTCACGTAACGCTGTCCATTCGTTGTCGCTTGATGAAGCGACATTCATTAAGTTATCAACATACACCGCCACAGGTGCAGAACCGTGCAGTTCAATCCACGCTTCGATTTCTTCCTCGATGTCTTGTAACGAGGGTGCTGGGTCGAAGGCAAACCGAACATGTCCTGCACCTTCAGCCAATGCATCTTCAAGAAGAACACTGGCTTCAGTATCCATGATTCTCTCAACGTCAGACACTTCTCTGTCCATAATGATTGCGCCTGCACGAGTCGCTATTGTTCTTGAATCAGAGTCCGCTGAGATATATAACGCTGGAACTTTGGAGGCGATGGCATACCACAATGCAATCAGTGTCTTACCGCCACCTGGCTGTCCTGCAATTAAATGCAGTTGAGCCTGACGGAAGGATACTTGACTAGCAGTAAGAGCAGGAAGCACCTCTGGTAATTGCTTACCAGCAGGTGACTCCACACCGACTACTTGTAGTAGTGAACGCATTGTTACCCTTTAGTCCAGATAGTTTCTGCTTCAGCAACTCCTGGCTTAAATGGCTTTGGTCCCTTGGCTGGGTCAAACCAACCAACGTAAGCCTTACCAGCTTTAGATATGCCCTTCTTCTTGGCATATTTGCCACGTCCATCTGGTAAGTCTGGGGCATCTGGATGTCCGTATGTCCATTCATTGCCGTATTTATCTTTGACTACCTCAATTGATTGAGGTGATGATGATGCTGGCTGAGGATTCATGCCAGCATCTTGAAGCGCTTGAATAGCTTGCTCCATGTTAGGTGCGTATGCATTACCAGTTGGTCGATTAACCAACACAGCTTGCAGACTTTGTGCTTCACTGATTGCCTCGATAGCTGCATTCAGATTAGCTTTGAATTCGGCAACACTGTTACCTCGGACGGTAAACAAGTCCTGCCCATTTAGCTTGCCAGTATATGAAAACGTAGACTCAGTCATCTACTTTTTCCTTTCTTTCCCTTTGTTGTAGGTATTTGCAGAGGGAATTCTTTTGAGCCCATTGCTGGACATTTTTCCTGGAATGAACACATCTTACAGTTTTCTCCAACCGATGGTGGGAACCAACCTTTCGACACAGAATCATTCATTGCGCTAAATACATAATCAAAATAATCCATACTCAAATGAGATAAATCAAACAGGTCATCGAGTTGACCTTGACGTGTCATAAAAAAAGCGCCCCACTTAGGGCGAACGCCATACATCTTTTCAATACCGCTGGCATACAAGCCAGCTTGAATCATACCGAACGGTGTCCTAGCACCAGTCTTGAAGTCGACTATTACTAAGTCTTCCCCCACTTGGTAAATGACATCCACGACAAAGCGGACAGGTGTGCCTCCGAAATGCACACTTGCATCCCACTCGATACCAGGACGACCGTCGGGCATGGTTGCGATTTTCCAACCAGACTGAGCATACCATTTCTGATAAGACTCAACCTGCTTAAGTCCATCGCTTTGCCAGAACGATAGGTCTTCCCCATCTGGGCGAGCTATGGTCTTGCGACCGCTAGTCTTCCATTCAGAACTGGGAATACCAGATTGTTCTTCAGCAACTCTAACAGATTCATTAAATACTTCAAGCCATTTTTCAGTTAAACTCATCATCATCCTTCGGAGTGTAGTCTGGGTTATCTATGGGGGTAGGGGTAGTCATCGGCGACCCACAGGTCGCACAGAAGGAATCAGTAAACCACATAACAAGCTCATAGTCTTGGAAGATGGCACGAATAATTTGAATGTTGGAACCACAATTAATGCATTCATTGCTAGGTATACCCCGCTGGTCAATTAGATTCTTGTTGGGTTCTATAGAACTCATGGTTCAACCATTCCAGCATCGAGTGGACTGCTGAGCCAGCAGCCAAATAAACAGCTGGTTTCTCTGGGACCATTGCGACTTTGCTGAGGTAGTATTTCTGCGGGCAAGATTGCCAAGTAGAAAGCTGACTGTAAGACCTATGTGGGGGGAGTTCGTTCATATGCCAAGTATATTCTCCAAGACGGACAAATCGGGTAAGACACGCCGTTGGTTTTTTAACCAAGTCCGTGATAAGGTTGAGGGGTGGTGGGCGGGAAAGGCTCGCCAAAGGGCGAGCCGATGAAAGATATAGAAATATTCATAAACAAAATAGAAGATGCGAAGACGCATCTTCCTGATGGGCATAAGGATAAAGAATGGATAGAAGGGTTTAACGCTGGTTTAGATTGGGCAATAAGAATTCTAAACAAAGATAAATCTGCGTATTAAAAACAAAAAGAAGGGGGAACCGTTATGGTTCCCCCTATCTCTTTGGCTCCCTACCATTCAGGCGGAGCAACTGCGAGCGCATCCAGCGTGGCTAAGTTGATGCACCCGACTGCTGGGATGGAAAGCATATGCTGCAAACCCTTAAGCACTTCAGCCAGGGGAGCATCTAGCACATCATCTCCAGCTATATTCAGCGCCACTCGGACTTTCTCTACCAATGGGTGGCGCTCACCTGGACTAACCAGGGATATTAGTTTGTTCTGTTCCACTATTGAATTGGAACTTCTGTATCAATAGTTTGTAGTTGAACGGTTACGATTCCACCGAATCCTGATGCGAATGAGGGTGGAGCAGTCTGCTCAAATTGGATAGCACGGATTGTACAGACTCGTTCTTCTCCCGAAGAAAAGTCTTGGAATAGTACCGCGCCTCCATTTTGTTCAATGCGTTCCAAATAGTTAATGCGTTCCCATGGGTTGGATACTCTTGTGACTCCATTGGAATCGCGCTCCTCTTCGTAGCATAGTAATGGAACTGTAATTGTACGAGAACGAAGTGGTGCTGGTAGAGCACGACACTGCCATTCTTCTACTGTTGGACCAACGGTTGCATTGCTGGTGCTTCTGGTTAAAGTTAAAGTAATTTCAAAGTGGTCTGCTGGTTGCAAGCTTGCAGAAAGTTGGAAGTCGGTTGACCCACCAAGTGGAATAGATTCAATTGCAGAAGTATTTCCATCCTGGTCTGCAACAGAGAAACCAATGGTTCCTCCAGTTCCATCTGTTCTTACGGCAAGAGATACTGGTTGTTTGTTTTCCGCAGTACCCCAACGAACCCAGCCAGAGCTGATAGTTCCAGATGTAGCAAGTTCGGTTGCATGCTCAACCCATACTCCAGATGCGCCAACCATAAACTTACGTGCAGTAATCCCAATAAAGCAAACACCTACTACATCAGATGCATCAGTAGCTAGGTCAGCAGCGTAGGCGTATCCGTTATCTACTTGTTGACCCAAGTCAATACGCCATAATCCTTTAATTGTATTGATAGCATAGTTACGAGTTGCATATATATATCTATTATTGAATGCAATATCTTTGACATCGCCAACAACATTAAGTGGTCCATAAGTAAAACTTAATCCGTCAGTGCTTTGATTCCCAACACGGAGTCCAGCAGTAGTAGCCATAACTACGTACTCGTTTAGGTATGTGCGAATCTGGTGCAGAGTTTCACCACGAGGTAGCTCTGCAATAACAATTGGGTCTTTGATTGCAGCAAGAGGTGATGCCTCATCAATAGCAAATGATAAGACACGGCTGATAGCGCCGAGGGTATATCCAACTATGATGGCACTGTTTAGTTCACCAACTGATTCCCATACCAGGTTAGAATCCTTGAACGTATAACGTTCTTCAGTGTTACCTATAGTTGTTGGAGTAGAGGTAGGAAACCTAGATAGTTCATAGACTACACATTGCGTAGTATCTTCTTTAACTCCGATAACAATACGGTCTTTAACAAAGCCAATAGCCTGGACAGTAAATGTAGTAACGCCGTTTGGCTTAGCCCAAAGCTTGGTTACAGTCATTGAAGTGCTTACTGAATAGATACCATCACTAGCACCAACGATAGCGCTGTTACCATCTGATGATACAACCTGGGCTGTTACTGAAGTTGCAAGAGATGTTGATGTGCTAGCGCCAGTTGAACCGTTGTAATAATAAACATTACCGCTTTGAATATAGAATGCGCCATTGTTTGTTGTGGCAGGCTTAGCGGTTATAGCAGTAGTTGATACTTGTGTAGTCTTAGGTAGAAGCTTTAGTTCACCAATGTTCCATACATCAATATTGTTTGATTCATAGAATCTATATTGGTCAGATGCGTCAGCGTCGTAGTAACGTTCACCAGCACCATGATGCCAGGATGTAGCAGACCGAAGCCACCAGTTAGATAGAGAGTTTTCACCAGCAGATGTTCCCTGGTCAATACGTTCTTTCTGGTAAGTCGTAGTGATACGACTAATACGGTTCTGGTCAGATGCCCCAGATAACCATGGCGTATTACCGATGGCATAGCTGGCAGCAAAATCCTCTCGCTTGTATTTAACAAGCGCTGTTGGGATTGCTTGGCTAAGGATAATCGGTAGGTCGCCAACAAGGTCCTTATTGTTCGTAGCCACGATTTACCTCTACTTCTTGTTAGTCGGACAGTCTTTACAACAGCAGTGATGATGCGCCTTTGGCGCAGGTGCAGGTTTCTTTGCAGGAAGAACTGATATCGCTGCCTTGATTTGATTCTTTAGTTTAGGTTGATTCATCCACCAGAACCAAGGACTAGTATCGTCACCATGACCATCGTTAATAGAAATGTGTAGATGTTTTGTGTGCGGGTTGCTACCAGTAAAAGCGCGATTTCCAAGACGAGCCTTGTCTTTCGACCAAATCTTCTTGTTGAAAATAAGGTACTTAACTCGTTTATCTTCTTTAAGTTTTTCGAATATGTCACTACAATCAACCCCGCTATCAGGGTCGTGAGTTAAATCAACTGCATATCCAGTATTGTGGTCGCTCGTAGGACTGGCAGCTAGATGAGCTGCAGATGGTAGAAGACCATCGCTTGCTTTCTTGCGCTTCGGCGCTAACGCCGTCGCTTGACGGAGCACAGCAATGGCAGCAGGTGTGGCTTTCTTGGCTACAGTTGGTTTCATTCATTTCACTTTCCTGCTAGTAATTCAAATAAACTGTCAACGCGCTTCTCTAATCTATCGACAGAGTCACGAAGGCTTGAGCCCCCATTGGGGCGAAGTTCAG
>CAZDKV010000034.1:0-5249 GCA_964506125.1 uncultured Candidatus Nanopelagicus sp. | reverse complement strand
CTGCAAGGGGGACCTTGTGGGAGAGTAGATCGCCGCCGGACTCAATTTAATAATAGGCCTCACCTATAGTTTAGGTGGGGCCTATTTATTTTCTAAATGATGACGTGAAAAGAGGCAAGTAATCAGCCAAATTCAATACTTTTTCGATACCTTATCCTTATGAGTGAAGAGGTTAATGAGCAATCTAAGATTGATTTAGCAAAGATTAAATCAGATCTAACATCTGTGAATGATCTATCGATTGCACTTCACAGCGCAGAGTTTGAAAAGATTCATAAACAATTGCAGCAAGCGTTAACAAATCTCGACGGAGTTTAAATAGATGAAGACCCGGCTAGATGCGGAGTTGGTCAGACGCGAACTAGCTAGATCTAGGGATAGCGCAGTTGAATTAATCAACGCCGGTAAAGTTTTAGTAAATGGAATTCCTGCAACAAAGGCTGCAACTCAGGTTGACGCACAAATTTCAATAACTTTAAAAGATGATCAAGCAGATTTTGTTTCACGTGGCGGTCACAAGTTAGCTGGCGCTCTAGATCACTTCTCTAACTTGGTGGTGACAGATAAGGTGGTATTAGATGCCGGTGCCTCCACCGGCGGCTTTACCGATGTCTTGTTAAAGCGAGGTGCTAAAAAAGTAATTGCTGCAGATGTTGGTTATGGCCAATTGGCGTGGCAATTGCAAAAAGATAGCCGAGTCAAAGTATTAGATCGTGTCAATGTTCGCTCACTGACGATAGAGCAGGTGGGTCAGGAGGTTGATCTAGTAGTTGCAGATCTTTCATTCATATCGCTGGAGTTAGTTTTGCCAGCATTAATTGCGGTGGCAAAAGATGATGCTGATTTTTTGCTTATGGTAAAACCTCAATTTGAGGTGGGCAAAGGCAAGCTTGGTGCAGGTGGGGTAGTTAGAGATTCTGCTTTGCGAAAAGAGGCTGTAACTGCTGTCGCCAACGCTGCATTTGCTCTTGGCTTGGGCTGCTTTGGGGTGGTGGCAAGCCCACTTCCTGGTCCCAGCGGCAATGTCGAGTACTTTTTGTGGCTGAGCAAAGCAGGACCAGCCTTATTAGAAGTAGATTTAGATCTTGCGATCGAAAAGGGGCCAGCATGAGCAAGGTTGTGAAATCTGTTTTGTTGGTCATTCATCCTAATCGCCCCGAGGCAAGCAGCACCGCAACAGCATTAGCAAAACTTCTTGCTGAAAAACAAATTCAGGTTTACTCCACACTACCAGGAGTTTTGAACTCGCAATTTACTAATCAAAAGATTGATTTAGCGGTTGTATTAGGTGGCGATGGCACAATGCTTAGAGCCGCGGAAATCTTCCGTGGCCAGGGTGTTCCGATCCTTGGCATTAATTTAGGTCATGTTGGATTTTTAGCTGAGATTGAAAGACCTTCACTTGAAGAAATTGCCTCTGAAATAGCTGGCGGTACTTTTTCAATTGAGGAGCGAATGTCCCTTAATTATCAATTGATTCGCGATGGCAAGCTTTTGCAATCAGGCTGGGCGTTAAATGAAGTACTGGTAGAGCGAAATGATCATCAGATGATTGACACCTTTGTACAAATTGACCATCGCCCGCTTTCAAGATGGTGGTGTGACTCAGTAATTTGTGCAACCCCAACTGGCTCCACAGCTTATGCATACTCTGCTGGTGGTCCAGTGGTTTGGCCTGAGGTTGATGCATTAGTGCTTCTTCCCTTAGCCGCTCATGCCCTGTTTTCCAGACCGATGGTAGTTTCGCCAAAGTCAGAGATTGTTTTGGATTTGGGCAGTGAATCGGCTGACCTTAATGCTGATGGGATTCGCCGGGTTAAATTGCAAAAAAATGATCGGGTGATATTAACAAGCGATAAAGAGGATGTCTTGCTTGCTCATATAAAAGCTGCAACATTTACAGATCGGTTAGTTGCCAAATTTAAATTGCCAGTCGAGGGTTGGCGTGGGTAGTAAGAAAGTTAATAAAAGTAGTTTGGAAGAGATCTCAATCAGATCTTTAGGGGTAATTGAATCCTCAAATATTGAGTTTAAACCAGGGTTAACCGTTCTGACGGGGGAGACTGGCGCTGGTAAAACAATGGTGCTCACCGCTTTAGGTTTAGTACTGGGCTCCAAATCAGATTCTGATTTGGTGAGACAGGGTCAAGAACGGGCAATTGTGACCGGAAGATTTTCTGTTCCTAAAGATTTAGCCACCCAAATAGTTGATGCTGGGGGAGATGTAGAGGATGAGAGTGTTGTTATCTCTCGCACTGTTAGCACCGCAGGAAAATCAAGGGTCTTAGTTGGTGGCGTGGTCTCATCAACAGCTGCTGTTTCATCTTTTGCTTCTTCGCTAGTTGAGATTCACGCCCAATCCTCATCCTCAAAACTAACCAGGCCAGGAGTAGCTCGGGAGTTATTGGATCGATTTGCCGCTATAGATCTAACCACCTATCAACAAACCTTTGATGCATATCAACAAATGATGCGACGGATTGATAAGTTAAAAGACCAGTTATCTCAGGCGGATCGTCAAATCGCAGAGCTCTCGGAGTTGGCTGATGAGTTTTCTAAATTAAACCCTAAATCTGGAGAGTTGCTTGAGATTGAAGATGAGATCGCAAAGTTAGGGTCAGTTGAGTTGTTAAATCAAGCCGTCTCTACCGTATTAAATCTTTTTGAAAACGAGGATCTTTCTGCGATTAATTTGCTGCAGCAGATAAGAAAAGGTTTAGAGTCGGTAAATGGCAAAGATAAGCAGCTCGATGCGATTACGGAAAGATATACTGAAAATCTTCTCAATCTTCAAGATATCTCTAGTGAGCTCACCAGCTACCTAACAGATCTTGAAGCCGATCCAAATCGATTTGAAAAATTACAGCAGCGAAAAGCTGCATTGAATTCACTTCTTAAAAGGTATGGCAAAGGCAGCGATAAAGAGGCGGCCTACGAACAGTTATTAGTAGATGGAAAAAATGCTAGAGAGCGGATAGCAGATTTGTCAGGAGGCGATCAACGGATTGCTGAGCTGCAAAAAGAGGCTGATCTACTATTCAAGCAACTACAGGATGCGGGGATAGCTATTAGTCAATTGCGCAAAGGCGCAGCAGCAAAGCTATCTGCCAAAGTCACTGAAGAGATAAAGGCTCTGTCTATGCCCAATGCTTCGTTTGTTGTGGAGCAAATCGTCGGTGATAGTAAAAATATTAAATCTTTTACATCTAATGGGATAGATGAAATATCAATCTTGTTTTCAGCCCACTCTGGCGGCACACCTCTTCCATTAAACAAGGTGGCCAGCGGAGGTGAGTTATCTAGAGTGATGTTGGCTTTAGAGGTTGTGATTGCCGAGGCAGAACCAATTGGAACATATATATTTGATGAAGTAGATGCTGGCGTTGGCGGTAAGGCGGCTATAGAAGTAGGTAGACGATTATCAAAGCTATCAAAATCAGCACAGGTTATTGTGATTACTCATCTAGCTCAGGTTGCTGCTTGGGCGGACAATCATCTAGTTGTGAGAAAGAGTGAAAATGGATCAGTGACTCAATCTGATGTAAATGAAGTGACTGCAAAAGATAGAAAAATAGAGATTGCAAGAATGTTAAGTGGACAAGAGGATTCTCAAACCGCTCAAGAGCATGCAGGTGAGTTGTTGGCTATCGTTAGGAATGCATGATAATCTAGTCTTCCATGACCGCCAATCATGTGAGTAAACATATCTTTGTTACAGGTGGCGTCGCCTCAAGTTTAGGCAAAGGATTAACCGCATCTAGTCTCGGTCGTCTCTTACGTGCGCGTGGGCTTCGAGTAACAATGCAAAAACTAGATCCCTATTTAAATGTTGATCCGGGAACTATGAATCCCTTTCAACACGGTGAGGTATTTGTTACCGATGATGGTGCTGAGACCGATCTAGATATTGGTCATTATGAAAGATTCTTAGACACTAATTTGCATGGTTCGGCCAACATAACTACGGGTCAAATATATTCAAAGGTGATTGCTAAGGAACGCCGTGGTGAGTATTTAGGTGAAACGGTGCAGGTAATTCCACACATTACAAATCAGATCAAGGATGCCATGAAAGCAATGGCAGGTCCTGATGTGGATGTAGTTATTACGGAGATTGGTGGCACCGTTGGAGATATTGAGTCCTTGCCTTTCTTGGAGGCAGCCAGGCAGATTAGACAAGATGTGGGCCGTGATAATGTCTTTTATCTACATGTTTCACTGGTTCCTTACATGGGCCCAGCTGGTGAATTGAAAACCAAGCCAACTCAACACAGTGTTTCAGCTCTTAGATCCATAGGTATTACACCGGATGCGATTGTTTTACGCAGCGATCGACAGATTCCAGATGCTGTAAAGAAAAAGATATCTTTGATGTGTGATGTCGATATTGAAGGAGTAGTTGCGGCGGTTGACGCCCCCTCTATTTATGACATACCCAAGGTGTTATTCGCAGAAGGCTTAGATGCATATGTGGTGAAGCGCCTTCAGATTAAGTGTGGTGAAGTGGTTTGGGGTGAGTGGGAGGATTTACTGAATAAAGTTCACAACCCGAAACATCAAGTAACTGTTGGCTTGGTTGGTAAATATATTGATCTACCAGATGCATACCTTTCAGTTACCGAAGCTTTGCGCGCGGGCGGTTTTGCTCATTTTGCCAAGGTCAATATCAAGTGGGTAGCAAGTGATGATTGCGCTACTGAGAACGGTGCATCGACAAATCTAAATGACGTTGATGCGATCTGCGTGCCTGGGGGATTTGGAGTAAGGGGCATTGAAGGAAAACTTGGTGCCTTAAAGTATGCCCGTGAAAAGAAGATACCGACTCTAGGCTTATGTCTAGGTTTGCAATGCATGGTGATAGAGGCAGCACGTAATTTGGCTGGCTTAAAGGATGCTAATTCTGCAGAGTTTGATGAAACAACCAGTAATCCAGTTATCTCAACCATGAGTGATCAGGTTGAGATTGTTGCAGGTCATGGTCAAATGGGAGGTTCCATGCGACTTGGACTATATAAGGCAGATTTACTTCCTGGGTCTGTGGTTTGTGGTGTTTATGGAAAAAATGAAATTAGCGAGCGTCACCGACACCGGTATGAGGTCAACAATAAGTATCGCGAACAGATTTCTAAGACTGGTTTAGTTTTCTCTGGACTTTCGCCAGATAAACATCTAGTCGAGTTCGTTGAGCTACCTAAAGAGATTCATCCATATTACGTAGGAACTCAAGCCCACCCAGAGTTTTTATCCAG
>CAZDKV010000033.1:0-5354 GCA_964506125.1 uncultured Candidatus Nanopelagicus sp. | reverse complement strand
AAGCTGCCCAAAGCGCAGCACCTGATGAGATACCAGCCAAGATTCCCTCTTCACTTCCTGCCCGGCGGGCATACTTAATTGCATCGGCAGCAGAGGCATCTAAAATTTCATCGTAAACATTTCGATCCAACACTGGTGGTACAAAGTTTGGACCAATTCCTTGAATCGGATGCGAGCCTGGAGCGCCACCATTTAAAATAGGTGATGCTGCTGGTTCAACACCAATCACCTTAATGCTTGATTTGCGCTCTTTGAGAAGTTGGCCTGTTCCGGTAATCGTGCCACCGGTTCCAATTCCAGAGATTAAAACATCAACTGTGCCATCAGTGTCTCGCCATATTTCTTCACCAGTTGTTTGGCGGTGAATGATTGGACCGGCAGCGTTTTCAAATTGGCGAACCATTACAGCGCCAGATTTTGCTAGCTCCTCTGATCTTGCAACAGCGCCCTTCATGCCCTCTGCAGCTGGAGTTAAAATCAACTCCGCCCCGTATGCTCTAATTAATTTACGACGCTCCTTTGAGACAGATTCTGGCATCGTTAAAATTACTTTGTAACCACGGGCTGCCCCGACCATAGCCAGTGCAACTCCAGTATTTCCCGAGGTTGCCTCAACAATTGTGCCACCAGGCTTTAGTTCACCACTTTTTTCAGCGGCATCAACCATGGCAATCGCAAGGCGATCTTTAACAGTTGCAGATGGGTTATAAAACTCAAGCTTTGCCCAAACATTAGCGGGAGCGCCATCCATAATTTTGTTGATTTTGACCAAGGGGGTATTTCCGAATATCTGCGTGATGTCGTTGTAAATTTTCATTTATTTCTCCTAAAAATTAATTGGTTGATTGAAAAAAAGGTAAATCAGGATGAGGTTAAAGAAAGTATTAGCAGCTGCAAGATGTTGCAAGACCAAAATCAATTACCCGGCGGCGCGTAAACAGCCACTTGCGCATTGATTTAATCACGTGCTAAATCTAAAGTACCAATTGAGTTAAGGCTAATTGCAAATCATTTGCGTGTTTTAAAAGCTACGCCTAAATTGATTTAAGACTCATTCCAATGTGATGTAATCGGCAACCTTCGATCCTTACCAAAGGCTCTGCTGGAGATCTTTGTTCCCGGTGGATACTGCCGGCGTTTGTACTCTGCCCGATCTACTAACCCAACCACCTTATCTACCAACGCTGGATTAAAACCTGCTGCCAGCGCTGCTGGGCGGCCACCATCTTGGTCAATGTATATCTGCAATATCTGATCCAATACTTTGTAATCTGGAAGTGAGTCAGAGTCCTTTTGATCTGGGCGTAATTCAGCACTTGGCTCTTTGTTGATTGAGTTTTCCGGAATCGGTGGAACCTCACCCTGCAAGATCGCCAAATCATTTCGCCACTTAGCTAATTGCCACACTTGAGTTTTATATAGATCCTTAATTGGCGCAAAGCCACCTACCGCATCCCCATACAAAGTTGAGTAGCCAACCGCTAATTCAGATTTATTACCGGTGGCAAGAACTAAGTGACCTTCTTGATTTGATAAGCCCATCAAGGTCACACCCCGCACCCTTGCCTGCAAATTCTCCTCCGCCACCCCGGCTAGATGAAGGTTTTCAATAAAGTTTGAAACCATCGGCTGAATATCAATGATTCGATAATTTAAACCAATATTTATTGCTAGCGCTTTTGCATCAGATAGTGAGTGATCGGAGGAGAATTTACTTGGCATCGCAATGCCATGAACTCGATTAGCTCCAATTGCATCTGCAGCTAAGGCAGCCACTAGCGCTGAATCGATACCGCCAGATAATCCCAAAATAACTGATTTGAAATTGTTTTTTTCAACATAATCTTTAAGACCAATCACTAACCCTTGCCAGATCTGCTCTAACTCTCCCAGCCTTCTTGCTACCCCTGGGATTATTTTCTTATATTTTAAAATTGGAGGGTTTGAGATGATTAAATCTGGATCACTTGAGGCTAGCTTCACATCAAGATCAATCACCATAAGGCCATCTTCAAATTGTGGAGCGCGGGCAATTATTTGACCAGTTTGCGATGTGACAATTGTGTCGCCATCAAAGACCAGATCATCTTGGCCACCAGTCATATTTACATATGCCAGCGGTGCACCAATCTCCATCGCCCGCTTTTGAACCAATGCCAATCTGGCATCATCCTTATTTAATTCAAATGGTGAGCCATTTGGTACTAGAAGCAATCCAATATTTCGCTTGGCTAGCTCTGCAACTGGGCCACCTGATTGCCAGATATCCTCACAAATGGCAATACCGATATCCACTCCGCACACTCTGATAACAAGTGAGTGATTGCCGGGGGCAAAGTTTCGATACTCATCAAAGACGCCGTAATTTGGCAGGTGGTGCTTGATATAGGTGGCAACTACCTCACCACGATAAATTACCGCTACACAATTTTGTGGCCTACCAGTATCACTTTCACCTAGATAGCCAACCAAAAGAGTTAAATCACCATTGCCCTCATTATTAATTCGAATTGCGAGCTCTGAAACCGCAGCAATAGAGGATTTTCTAAATGATGCTCGATTTGCTAAATCCTCAACTGGATACCCAGTCAAAATCATCTCCGGGTAAACCACCACTACCGCTCCAGCATTGGCGGCATCAAAGGCGTACTTGGAAACTAGATCAGAGTTTTTGCGCAGATCACCAACAGTTGGATTGATCTGGGCTAAGGCAATTCGAATCTGACCGGTATCGCTCACTTTTCAAGAGTACCTCAGGTGGCGCACCTGGTGGGAGTTAAGTTAAAGTAGTACTACCTAGAAAAGACAGGGACCTTAAATGGCCTTGATCTATAAGGAGTATGTAATGAGCAATGCTCAATCTGGCCGGATCTCAATTGCCGATTTGGCTGCCAAGAAAAAGGCGCAGCAAAAATGGGCGATGCTCACCTGTTATGAGCAGATCACCGCTGAAATTTTTGACCAAGCGGGGATCCCAGTATTACTAGTTGGTGACTCTGCCGGAAACAACTTCCTTGGTTTTGAAAACACAATCCCGGTAACTGTTGATGAGTTAATCCCAATGGCTAGAGCGGTGGTGGGGGCTAGTAAAAAAGCGATGGTGGTAGCTGATTTTCCATTTGGCTCCTATGAGTCCTCTGCCGAACAAGCACTTGAGACTGGTGTGAGATTTTTTAAAGAGGCAAAGGTTGGCGCAGTAAAGCTGGAGGGCGGAGTGAAGGTTGTGCCGCAAATTGAAAAATTAATCTCAGCTGGAATTCCAGTTATGGGACACCTGGGATTGACCCCCCAATCAGTTCACGCCCTGGGTGGCTTTAAGGTGCAAGGCAGAGGTGATGATGGGGATCGCATAATCAAAGATGCCAAGGCGTTAGCGGCAGCTGGGGTCTTTGCCATCGTTCTTGAGGCGGTGCCAGCATCTCTAGCGGAGGAGATAACTGCTCAATTAACTATTCCAACAATTGGCATTGGTGCTGGCAGTGGTTGTGATGCGCAGGTTTTAGTTTGGACAGATTTGATGGGATTAACCGCCAAGATGCCAAAGCTTGCTAAGGCGTATCGAAATCTTCGCAAGGAGATGAGTGATGCTGCAACTGAGTTTGCACAAGATGTGGCAGCGGGTAGATTTCCTACTGCAGAGCAGAGCTTTACTTAATTAACTCTGCCCAAGGGGGCTGTGGTGGCAAATCTGGCGATAGATTTTTCACCGCTTCGAAAGTATCCAGATTTTAGAAGGCTTTGGCTAGCCGGGCTGATCTCCTACTTCGGTTCAATGTTCACCTACGTGGCATTGCCCTTTCAAGTTAAGGAGTTAACGGGTTCATTTTTAGCAGTTGGTTTAATTGGTTTAGTTGAGATTATCCCGTTGGTGATCTTTGGCCTCTATGGCGGGGTGCTGGCTGATCATATGGATCGCAAAAAGATGATCTGGGCTACTGAGTTTGCATCCTTATTTCTCTCTTTAATCTTATTGATTAACGCCTTACTGCCCTCCCCAAGTTTGATCTTGATCTATGTGGTGGCGGCATTATTTGCCGCCGTTGATGGCCTGCAGCGGCCAAGCTCTGATGCGATTTTGCCAAGGCTGGTAGCGCATAAAGATCTACCTGCTGCGAGTGCGTTAATGAGTATGCGATGGCAGATCGGCATGATTGCTGGTCCATCATTAGCTGGCGTCTTAATCTCTATCTTTGGTGTGCCAGCTGGTTTTATTTTGGACATACTTACCTACTTTTTATCTTTAATAATTTTGCTCCGGGTAAGGAGTGTTCCACCTATAGAAATCAATGAAAAACCAGCCTTTTCCAGCCTAGTAGCGGGGGTTAAATATGCAACTAGTCGAAAAGATTTAATGGGTACTTATCTGGTAGATCTTTCAGCAATGTTTTTTGCAATGCCAACTGCGCTTTATCCATTTTGGGCAGAGCAGGCAGGGGCACCTTGGGCACTTGGATTTTTTTACGCCGCCGGAACAATTGGTTCAATCTTGGTAACTCTAACTAGTGGCTGGGTTAAGAGCTATACCAAACATGGTCGGGCGATATTTTTAGCCGCACTTGGTTGGGGGGTGGCAATTACCATCGCTGGTTTGGTAAATCATGTGGCATTAATTTTGCTATTTCTTATTTTGGCAGGTGCCTCCGATATGGTCTCCGCCCTTTTCCGATCAGTTCTATGGAATCAATCCATTCCAGATGAGTTTCGGGGCAGATTGGCTGGGGTGGAGTTAATCTCTTACTCAGTTGGACCATTGGGTGGACAAACTCGGGCCGGATTTACCGCCGAACGCACCTCACTGCGCACCTCAGTGGTCTCTGGTGGTCTACTTTGCATCGGTTTTGTCACTTTCTTTACCGCTTTACTGCCCGATTTTCGAAAATATGACAGTCAAACCAATAAATTTGCACTTTCCGAGGCAAAAAAACGTAAAACTGCGCCAAATAATTAACTCACCAGTAGTTTTTTGCCAATTTTGGCCAAAAAAATGGCTAACTTTTATTAAAAAATGCATAAAATTTTAAATAAATAAAGTTGCGACACGCACCAATATTTTTGCCAAATAAGTGGAAAGTTTTGCCATTTAGTGACACGCTTATCCATGAAACAGGTTCGGTGACGGATCGAACCACTTTGATAGGAGATCTACGTGGCTGCAAAGCGTCGTAAGAAAGCAGCAAAAGCTGCACCAAAGCGTCGTCGTCGTAAGGCTGCTGCTAAAGCTGCCCCAAAGCGTCGTCGTCGTAAGAAGGCAGCAAAGGCTGCTCCAAAGCGTCGTCGTAAGAAGGCAGCAAAGGCTGCTCCAAAGCGTCGTCGTCGTAAGAAGGCAGCAAAGGCTGCTCCAAAGCGTCGTCGTC
>CAZDKV010000032.1:0-5818 GCA_964506125.1 uncultured Candidatus Nanopelagicus sp. | reverse complement strand
AAAAGCTGCCCACAACGCTGGTATTCCAATTCTTGGTATCTGCTTTGGTGGTCAATTAATGGCAAGAGCACTCGGTGGCTCAGTTGCTAAGGCACCAAAAGCTGAGGTTGGTTGGTACTCAATTGAATCTGATGATGAAACATTGATTTCAAAGGGTCCCTGGTTTGAGTACCACTGGGATAGATGGACGCTACCAAAGGCAGCACAAGAGATTGCCCGAAGTGAAATTGCCAGCCAAGCATTTGTTATGGGTAGAACTTTAGGATTGCAGTTTCACCCCGAGATTGATCCAACTGTCCTCGAGGCGTGGTTAGGGATGGATGGTGGTTGTGCTGAGGTGGAGTCGGTTGGGGTTGATGTTGATCAACTGCGCAAAGAGACTAGAGAGATGCAACCAGCTTCAGATAAACGTGCCTTTGAATTAGTTGAGACATTTCTTAGAAGAGTTGCAACAGCCCCAGTTATCCCAGTTGCTTAATCTTGGAGTAACTCTTAACTCTCAATTAATACTCTAGAAAATTTAGGTGTTTTAACTATATCTAGATCGCCTAAAAGGGAGTAACTTATTTAATTGCAATCAAATGATTGCCTCTTTAACTTATAAGGGGGTGGGAGTGTTGCAAATACAAATCCGTTCTCTACATCAAATCAATAATAAAAGAGTTATTTCAGAAGGACATCCGCCCGCGCCAAGCGCGCGCAGATAATCCTTGGTAAGTTTAAAAATAAGACCCCACCAACTTTGGTGGGGTCTTATTAATTATCTGATTAATTATCCAAAGGGGTTACATACGCCCCTGAGATACCACCATCTACTAAGAAGTTGGATGCGGTAATAAAGCTTGAATCATCTGAGGCTAAAAATGCCACCGCAGCTGCAATCTCAGATGCATCGGCAAAGCGGCCCATTGGAATGTGAACTAACCTTCTTGCTGCTCGCTCTTTATCTTTTGCAAACAACTCTTGCAGTAATGGCGTGTTTACTGGACCTGGAGATAAGGCGTTTACTCGAATGCCCTCTCTAGCAAACTGCACACCAAGCTCACGGCTCATCGCCAACACTCCACCTTTGGAGGCGGTGTAGGCAATCTGTGAGGTGGCAGCACCCATAGTTGCCACAAAGGAGGCGGTATTAATTATTGAACCTTTTTTATTTTTTTGCATATATGGCAAGACCGCTTTGCAGCACAAAAAGACACTGGTGGTATTTACCTTTAATACCCGCTCCCAGGCATCGATGCCGGTAATCAAAATTGAATCATCATCAGGAGGTGAAATTCCAGCGTTATTAAATGCAATATCAATTCGGTTATAGGTATCAAAGGCAACCTTGTATAGATTAGCGACCTGCACCTCATTGGTGACATCACATTTAACAAATAATCCACCAACCTCAGTTGCCACCTTATTACCAGTCTCTTCATTGGTATCAGCTACTACTACTCTGGCACCTTCACTTGCTAATCGCTTTGCGGTGGCATAACCAATGCCACTACCAGCACCAGTCACAACTGCAACTCTGCCCTCTAGTCTCTTACTCATATTTAGTCTCCCCCTTTAGTTATCGGTTGCAATAAAAACATTTTTAACCTCAGTAAAGCTATCTAACGCATCTGGACCTAACTCTCGACCTAAACCAGATTGTTTATAACCACCAAATGGAGTCCAGTATCTAACTGAGGAGTTTGAGTTAACTGACAAATTACCACTCTCCACCGCCCGGGCTACCCGCAAGGCTTTGCTTGAGTTATTTGTCCAAATTGAACCAGATAAACCAAAATCAGAGTCATTAGCTTTGGCAATTGCATCTGCCTCATCTTCAAATACCATTACAGAAACAACTGGACCAAAGATCTCCTCCTGCCAAACCTTGGCTGTGGTTTTCTTGGGCATCAAAACCGTTGGCGCCATCCAATAACCAGCCCCCGTTGGCGCACTGCCAGTAAATGCCACCTCCTCAGTTAAATAACTTTGCACCGAATCTAACTGTTTCTTACTTATAAGTGGCCCCATCTGTGCTGTTGCTAAGGATGGATCCTCCACTCGAAACTTTTTAACTGCAACCTCAAAGGCGGACATAAATTTATCAAAAACACTTTTCTCAACTAAAACTCTTGATCTAGCGCAGCAATCTTGGCCAGCGTTATCAAATACCGCTCCTGGTGCTGCCGCAGCTGCTCGTTCAATATCAGAGTCTGCAAAAATAATGTTGGCACTCTTGCCACCTAACTCAAGTGTCACCCGCTTAACCTGATCAGCACAACCTGCCATGATCTGCTTACCAACAGTGGTGGAACCGGTAAATACAATCTTTCGCACCATTGGGTGAGTAACAAATCTATTGCCAACAACTGAGCCCTTACCAACCACCACATTAAATACACCCTCAGGAAGCCCTGCCTTGAGTGCTAACTCAGCTAAACGCATTGCACTCATTGGTGTGTACTCAGCTGGTTTTAAAACCACTGTATTTCCTGCAGCTAAGGCGGGTGCAAAACCCCAGCCAGCAATTGGCATAGGAAAGTTCCACGGAACAATTACCCCAACTACACCAAGTGGTTCTTTGAAGGTGATATCAACACCATTTGGAACTGGAATCTGTTTTCCAAATAATCTCTCAGGGGCAGCTGAGTAATAATTTAAAACATTAGCGACATTGTCTGCCTCCCATAGAGCATTTCCTATGGTGTGACCAGCATTTAAAACCTCAAGATTGGCTAACTCTTCGCGGTGATCAGAGACTACTTGTGCAAATGCGCGAAGTAGTTTTGCCCGATCTCCCGGTGCAACCTGCCTCCAGCTAGCAAATGCTTTATTAGCCTTTTCAATTACCTTATCGGTGGCAGCTAAATCAGCAAGCTCAACTGCTTTAACAATGCTTTCATTGGCAGGGTTAATTACCTCATATGTTGATGACAATTTAATTTAAAACCTTTCAAAATTCCTAAATAACTCCCAATCAGTTACCGCCTTACCAAAGGCATCTAACTCAACCTGGGCCATATTTGCATAATGAGCCTGAACCTCAGCTCCAAATACCTCTTTAATCCAAGGAGAGGATGCCCAGAGTGTTTGTGCCTCAAGCATGGTCGCTGGCACTCTTGGAGAATCTGAGTCATAGGCATTGCCATCAAAGGCAGGCTCTAGTTTTAACTTATTTTTAATTCCATCTAGACCCGCTGCAATAATTGCAGAGACTGCTAAGTATGGATTTACATCCCCGCCAGGGACCCGGTTTTCAAGCCGAAGTGATTGACCATCTCCTACCAAGCGCAATGCGCAGGTGCGATTATCCCTTCCCCATCTAATTGCAGTTGGCGCAAAAGATCCCGGCACAAATCTCTTATAGGAGTTAATATTTGGTGCAAAAAGTAATGAGAGCTCACGAAGATGTTTAAGTTGACCAGCAATAAATTGTTTGCCAACCTCAGATAAGCCATGCTCCTTATCTTTATCATCTGCCATCACCAACTCATCCTTTAGGCCTCTAAAGGAGAGGTGGATATGAGAGGAGTTACCCTCCTTTTGATTAGGTTTTGCCATAAAGGTCAATGCATATCCAGAGGCAGCGGCAATCTCTTTGGCACCATTTTTATAAATCACATGGTTATCACAGGTGGTTAAAGCATCTGCATACTTAAATGCAATCTCATGTTGACCAAAGTTGCACTCACCCTTTACCGACTCCACATTCATACCAGCACCAGACATACCTAATCTGATTGCTCTAAGTAATGGCTCGATGCGAGAGCCACCAAGAATTGAGTAATCAACATTGTATTGATTAGCTGGGGTTAAATCCTTATACCCTTTATTCCAAGCCTGCTCATAGGTGTTGTTGTAAACAATAAACTCTAACTCTGTTCCCACCATCGCCTTCATACCAGCATCTGCTAAATCTTTAATCTGCTTTCGCAAAATCTGACGAGGCGATGCCACCACATCGCTATGGTCTAACCAAGCAACATCGGCAAGTAATAGTGCTGCCCCATCCTGCCAAGGGATGTAACGCAAGGTGGCAGTATCTGGCACCATCGCTAAATCTGAGTAACCCTTTTCCCAGGAGCTCATCTCATACCCCGGCACAGTATTCATATCCACATCAACTGCTAATAGGT
Organism: uncultured Candidatus Nanopelagicus sp.; assembly: GCA_964506125.1. Classification (GTDB taxonomy): domain Bacteria; phylum Actinomycetota; class Actinomycetes; order Nanopelagicales; family Nanopelagicaceae; genus Nanopelagicus. Next base: position 1,700 of record CAZDKV010000032.1, on the reverse strand, counting down.
AATTGCAACCTTCAGTGCCATGTTTTAAAACATCTGATAAAAAGTAATTTGCATCTAATCTTTTGCCAACTAGGCGGCCTTGCATATCTGTCATTGCAACCACCACGGTGTCGATCGCACCGCTTGCGATCTTGGCCTCTAGCTCTGACTTTGGTAAGGGAAAATTGGCTCTCATACGCTCATCTTTACATAATGGGGTGAAAATAGCACCCAAAAACTAACCCTCATACCTTCCAGTATCGCCCCTGCAGTTCTACCCTTTTACCAGACTGCTTCACAAGGAAGTGGCCGTTGAAGGGAAAGTTTATGGCGGAAAAAGGATCGCAAGGCGTTTCCTATACCAACGTATCAAGTGATTACTTTGATAAACGTGGTTTAGAGCGTCATGCCGGATTACTAGCCCTCTGGGGATTAGGCGTTGCAGCTGTGGTCTCTGGAGATTTCTCTGGCTGGAACTTTGGTATTGCCGAGGCTGGTTGGGGCGGATTATTTATCGCCACAGTTTTGGTAATCATTATGTATTACGGAATGTTATTTTCAATTGGTGAGATGGCAGCAGCACTTCCTCACACAGGTGGCGCCTACTCCTTTGCTAGATCCTCAATGGGTCCTTGGGGTGGTTTTGTTACCGGCTTTGCCGAAACAATTGAGTATGTAGCAACTACGGGAGTGATTGTCTTCTTCTCCGCCTCCTACGCCGACTCAATCACCAATGAGTTATTTGGTCTATCAATGCCAGTTTGGATTTGGTGGATCATTCTCTATGTTGCCTTCTTAGCCCTAAATATCTCAGGTGCTGGTGTCTCATTTAAATTTGCCATCTGGGTAACATTTATCGCTTTAGGTGTTCTTGCAGTCTTCACCGTTATGGCAATCTTTAGTGGCGATTTTTCATTTAGCAATCTAACTAATATCGCTCCAGAGGCGGGTAACTCCACCTTTTTACCAATGGGACTTTGGGCAGTTGTTGCTGCGATGCCATTTGCAATGTGGTTCTTCCTAGGTATTGAGGAGCTACCACTAGCAGCTGAGGAAGCACATGAGCCAGCTAGAGATATTCCAAGAGCTGGTTTGCGTGGTCTTGGCACATTGGTAGTTACTGCAATGTTGGTGCTGGTATTAAATCCAGGTATTACTGGTGCTAAAGAGTTAAGTGAATCAGGTGAGCCACTACTAGATGGCTTTAGAGCAATCCTGCCAAATGCAGATGTGGCAGCAATCTTGGCTGCCTTTGCCTTAATCGGCTTACTTGCATCATTGCAAGGAATTATGTTTGCCTACGGTAGAAATATTTACTCACTATCTCGTGCTGGTTACTATCCAAAGATGCTATCCCTAACTGGTAGCCGTAAAACCCCGTGGACTGCCCTGATCGCAGGCGCGGTAATTGGTTATGCAGCACTTCTTTGGGCGCAATATGGTGGTGAATCAGCAGGGGCTGTGGTATTAAACATCGCAGTATGGGGTGCAGTAATCGCCTACTTCCTGCAGATGGTTTCCTACATTCTGCTCAAGCGAAATCTGCCAAATCTAAATCGACCATATAAATCACCAGTTGGTGTCATGGGTGCAGCTGTTGCCGCACTCCTTGCCCTGCTGATTTTTGTTGGTCAAGCATTAAATCCAGCACTAACAACTGCAATCCAAGCGATTGCAATTGTTTATGTAATCGGTCTAGTGCTCTTTGGTCTATTTGGTCG
>CAZDKV010000031.1:0-5835 GCA_964506125.1 uncultured Candidatus Nanopelagicus sp. | reverse complement strand
GCACTGTTGCGACCAGTTAATGCTGCAGCATATTGATCTAACTCTTCACTGACTCGTGCTACATAATTAGTGGTTGAGTTATCAAATACAACTCCACCATAACGAACCTCCATGTCGTAATTAGCAATTATTGCCAATACAGCAGCCTCTGCTCCGTTTTGTAGAACAGCAAGTGCTGGGCTAATTACTAAACCAAAGGAGGTCTCAGATGCTCCGGCTGGGCCGGATGAAGCATCATAATCTGGTGATTGCGTTGGAATACCAGCCATTAAACCAAGAAGCAGAATTGCACTTCGCACTGGAAGTGCTTTTAATGCCGCTGGTGCAGTTGAGGTTGATGGCCATGCTGGCGCAGTGATATTTGCTGCCAATGCTGCCTGCAACTCTGCAAATGTTGTTAGCACAGTTCCAATATCGGTGACCATCTCAACATATCCAGCTTGACCTTTTGAGTAACCAGTTCCCTTAATTTTTGGATTAAAGAGTGACTTCATTCCCCAAAGGAAATCTCCTGCCATCGTGATCTCAGCTTGTGCTGAATCTGCAATACACATTGGAAGTGCAGCATCAACAGCGCCTGAGTACTGTTCAGCGAGTGCTTGTGAGGTTAATCCACCAAGTGAGTTACCCCAAGTTACAACTTTGTTGATCTTTGAGTACTTATCACGGGCAATTGTTAAAACCTGAAGAGCAGCCTCAACGCCCTCTTCTAAGTTCCACCCTTGAGTTTGCACACCTGCACCGGCTAGAGCAAAGCCCTGAGCCAACAATGCTGCTGTAACTGCAGCAGAAGGTGAAACCTCTGGTGAGTAATCAATTAATGACCCATTTGGAGCCACCACTGGAATCTTTGGCAGATTCACGTTGTAGCGAATTCCATGTGAGTAGACCATCAATGTGCCATTGAACTTTGCAGGCATCATGATTTCATACTTGGAATTGTTTCCATCTGTGCCAGTGCACTTTTCAACAGATACAGATTTTGTACCAGATTGTACGTTTGTCGTAACACAAGTATCAGCTGCGCTTGCCACAGTTGGAACTGCAACTGTGAAGGTAGCGATAAGTGCTGCAGAAGAAAGGGCGATTAACCCCTTAGTTAGTTTGAGATTTTTCATGAGTTTGTTGGTATCCCATTCTTAGGCATTGTTGGACGAACGAAGTTTGATATTTCAACTGTTCCAGCACCTGAATCAGTTGTATAGATAACTAGTTTGCCGCCATATGGCTTTCCTTCACCCTTAGCGTTTAACTGGCTTACCCAATAACCGTTATATCCAACACGGCTAGTAGCTGAGTAACCAAGTGGCACTAATCCTGCGCTAGCAAATGTTGATCCCTTTGCTTCAATCGCAGACATAAGTCCGGCACGAGTTAGGTTTTTACCTGCAGCACGTAGAGCCTGCACAGTAAGCATTGCGGTATTCATTCCAGCAAGTACATAGTTATCAAAGGTAACACCCTTGTTATAACGGGTATTGATCTCATTGAACTGCTTGACATAAGGATCGGTTAAATCCTTTGCATCAGGCAAGAAGCTAGCTGATATGACGCCATCGATTGTTGTTGGCTTAACACCAAGAGCTAACAATGTATTTGCATCTGCACCAACTGAGCCTGCTAAGAATGTGAACTTCTTAGTTAGCTCTAACTTCTCTGCTGCCTTCAAAATTGTGGCAGTAACATCAGTTGTTCCAAACAAAACCAAGACTGGCTTGCCTGGTACTGCACCTAGAGTGGTGAGGGCGCCTTCAGCTCTGGCCGCAGTCATTGTTCCCTGTGGGTAGAGAGTTGGAGTTGCGGTGAACTTATGTCCTGCTGTGGTAAATCCAGCGACACCGTCGGCACCAAACTCATCATCCTGAGCGATCATAAATGTGGCTTGGCCTGGGAAATTATCCTTAATCACCTTGGCCATTACCTTTGCTTCCATGTTGTAAGTTGGAAGCACCATAAATGTTGTTGGGTACTTGGTCTTATTGGCAAATCCACTAAAGCCGGTATTAATAAATAGATCAGGAACATTGTTCTTGGCAAGAGCAGCTGCTGTATAAGCCTTGGAGTGTGTAGCAGTTCCAAGTGCGCCAACTAGTGCAAAAACTTTGTCCTTTAAAATTAGGTTTGTGGTTTGAGTAGCTGCAAGTGTTGGCAGGTACTTATCGTCACGAATAACTAGTGAGATCTTACGACCATTAACTCCACCATTTGCATTGATGTAGTCGAAGTATGCTCGCATAGCTCCTGGCACCTTGCCGTAGACAAGACCAGCAGATCCGGTAAGCGGGGTTGAAACACCCAACTTAATCGATGTTGCTGTCACGCCTGTCGAATTGGCTTGAGCGGGCACGATGCTGAGCACCATGGCGCTGGTTGCCACAATCGCTGAAGCAAGGGTTGCTCGCTTCATACTTTTGTTTCTGATCATTTATTTCCTTCCCTAGGGTTTACTTAATTGGTAAAACTCTTTTTTACTCAGTGGTGCTTCTTAAGAAGGTGACCTGGACCATTTGGGGTAAATACCACTGCCAGTATCAGCAGCGCACTTACTAAAAATCCCGGCAACACCGTAGTTAAGTTGTCTGAACCTCCAATACGAGATACTAACGAATCGGCGATTTCTGGTATAGCCACCAGCACCAACCCGCCAAGAATGACACCTTTTAGGTTGTACAGGCCAGTAACAACGGCTGCTCCTAGCAGTGAAAATGAGAGACTGAGCGGAAAGGCGCTGGGTGAGACCCCGCTAATTAGCATTACCAGCAAACCCCCAGATAAACCGGCTACCCCAGAGCTAAGTGCAAAAGCACTTACCTTTAATCGCTCGACATTAATTCCAGAAAGTTGGGCAGCAACTGGATTATCTCTTACCGCTTTAAAGGTTCTGCCATACCTTGAGGTAAGTAAGTTAACGATAAAGAAGACCATTATTAATGAAGCAAGTACGCTGATCCAAAAGAACCATTTGTACTGTGAAAACTCTTCACCAAATCTTGCAGGTGCAGGGCCAACATCAAAGATTATTCCCTCTTCCGCTCCAAGAATTGGAAATTGATTTGCAAGAGTTGGAAGTGAGATTGCTAAAGCTAATGTGGTACCTGCAAGATAAGGACCACTCAATCTTGCTGCAACTAAACCAAGTATTAATCCAAATACGCCAGCCACTAGGGCTGACATAATTAAACCAATTACTGGATGCATGCCAGCATTAAATATTGAAAGTGCTCCAGCGTATGCACCTACTGCCATTAATGCACTTTGTCCCAATGACAACTGACCACTATAACCAGTAAGAAGAACTATTGATGTAATTGCCAAGGCATAAGTTGCAACAAATGAACCTTGATATAGCTCAAGATCACCTACTCGATCTCCTAAAATTAATAACAGCCAACCAAATAAAATGAATAAAACCAATCTCTTTCTAGTTGTAGTTGGTTTATGCGCCTTGCTAGATTTTTTCACTTAGGCACCCCGACTCTTCTTCGGTGCAAAGAGCCCAGCTGGTTTAACTAATAAAACCAAAATTAATACTATAAATGCGGTAGGGAAAAATAATTTAGGGCTGATGTATGTAGTTGAGAAGATAATTGCAAAACCTAAAATCATGCCGCCAGCAAATGCGCCAAACAAACTTTCTAAACCACCGATTACAGCTGCAATAAATCCGAGTACTAACAATAGATCCATAGCGTTTGGATATAAAAAGTAACCAGGTATATAAAGCATTCCAGCTAACCCACCAAATGCTCCCGCAAGTGCCCAACCTAAGGTGCGAACTGAATCCACTTTAATTCCAGATAGTTTTGCAATCTCAGGTGAATAAGCTGATGCTCTGAGTGCCAAACCAATGTTTGTTCGTTGAAATAACAGGGTAAGAAGCAGCATAGCTGCGGCAACAAAAACTAAAACAAGCAGGTTGTAACTACTAAACGCAATTACTGTACCCATGATCTTGTAACCGCCAGTTGATACCGGTGCCTCAATTGATTGGTTAGTAATTCCCCAAATAAATCCAATTATGGCTTGGATGATTCCCAATAAACCGAGAGTTGCCACAACTGGTGCAATCATCACAATTGGCCCAGATTTAACCCGCTTAAATATCGGTCGCATAAAAAATCTGTCGATGACAGCACCAATTACCGCACCACTTACTACTGCCACTACTAATGCAATCCAAAATGAACCAGTTCTCTGAATCACTGTATAGCCAATGTAGGTGGTTAAAACGGCTTGTCCTGCTTGGGCAAAGTTAATTACTCGTGTAGATCGCCATACCAAAACAATTGCAATCGCCATTAGAGCATAAATTGCGCCGGAGGATAAGGAGGTAAGAACTGCAGTAATAAATTGTGTCATTTTCAAAACCCCAAATAGGCAGAACGAACTGCCGGATCGTTTAACAGTTTTTCTGCTGAATCAACTAGTACAACTGATCCAAGATTTAGCACAATGCCTTCATCTGCAATCTTTAGGGCTCCCATCGCATTTTGCTCAACTAAAACCACAGTCAAATTCATGCTCTTAACAAATGACTTAATGGTTTGAAATATCTGCTCCACGATTAGTGGTGCTAAACCTAGGGAGGGCTCATCTAGTAGTAATAGTTTTGGTCTGGCAATTAGCGCTCTACCAATGGCTAACATCTGACGCTCACCACCGGATAGTGAGCCAGCTGATTGAGACATTCGCTGACCTAAAATTGGGAAAAGCTCAACCACCTCATTGGTGGCTGCTTTTACATCTTTTTTATCTTTACGCCACAATCCAGTTAAAGCTAAGTTATCTTTTACGCTTAATTCAGCAATTACAGATTTGCCATCAGAGACATGCATGATGCCAGAGCGTGCTAAATCCTCCGCCCGCCTTCCAAGTATTGGAGAGTCATTCCAAGTAGCACTTCCTGCCGATGCTTCCTTTAAGCCAGATAATGTTCTAAGTAGAGTGGTCTTTCCTGCACCATTTGCACCGATCACAGCTGCTAATTGACCCTGAGGAACTTTAAAAGAGACATTATTTACGGCACGAATTGCGCCATGATCAATTGTTAAACCTTGAACTATGAGGCTCAATTATTCACCCCCAAATACGCTTCAACTACCGCAGGATCGCGCCTGACACTCTCCACATCACCAGATGAAATAACCTCACCAAAATTAAGTACATACAGTCGATCACAAACTGACATAACTACATCCATATGGTGCTCTACTAAAATCACTGAACATTGTGTAGCTAGATTATGAATAAGTGAGTTCATCCACTCAATATCTTGAGCTCCAAGACCACCTGCTGGTTCATCCAATAACAAAATCTTTGGCTCGGAAACTAAAGCTCGAGCAATGGCAACTCGCTTAGTAACTGGGTAAGGGAGTGAATCAGCTCTTTGTTCTGCAATGCCTGAGGCGTATACCCGCTCTAGGGCTGTCATTGCCCGCTGCCGAAGCTTTACCTCATCGTTTTTACTAAGACCTAGTGCGCCGGATATTAAGCCGCTTTTTGAACTCTTAGTATCACCAATCATTACATTCTCCAGCACGCTTAACTCTGGAAACAATCCAACTCCTTGCAAGGTTCGAGAGATTCCTAAATTAACTAACTGATGTGGCTTCGGCCATTTACGTGACTTACCATTGATTGAAAGAGTTCCAGATTCAACATCTGCTAGCCCAGATAAGGCATTAAAAAAAGTTGTTTTACCCGCACCATTAGGACCAATTAGTCCCACAACTTCATTTTGATTCAATTCTAAATTTACATTGGATAAAGCTTTGAGTCCGCCAAATGAAACTGATAAAGATTTTATTGAAAGCAAATTTGCGCTACTCACGAGGG
>CAZDKV010000030.1:0-5923 GCA_964506125.1 uncultured Candidatus Nanopelagicus sp. | reverse complement strand
CATCTCGCCTTGATTTATATCGAAACCAAATACAGTTGCACCACGCTGCGTTAAGCCTTTTGCAACCTCAAGACCAATTCCAGATCCTGCGCCAGTAACAATTGCAGTTAAGCCAGCAAACTCTTTATCCATACCTATTAATCCGATCTGCTATCTCAGTAGGCGAACAGTATTCACTATTCCAACACGCTCCTATACTATTGTGAATATGGCCCGTCATAGCGAATTAGTAAAAATTCCTCGTATTGATCGATACATAACCAAGCTTGCCCTTGGCACAGCACCCCTTGGAGGATTATTTACATCGGTGGCTGAATCCGATGCCGAATCAACAATTCTTACCGCAGTTGAGTTGGGCATTAACTATTTTGATACCGCTCCGCTATATGGGTATGGAAATGCCGAGCGCAGATTAGGTTCGGCACTAAAGAAATCAGGCAAACCTTTTGTGCTTTCTTCAAAGGTGGGGCGAATTCTTGAAAAAATCGATCCAAGTAATCCAAACATAGATGATTCTCTTGGTAGCTATGTTGATGTAGATAAAACTCTAACACCGGTCTTTGATTTTTCTCGTGATGGAATTCTTCGCTCACTTGAGGATAGTTTAAAGCGATTAAACATTTCTGCCATCGACATTGCATATATTCATGATGCAGATGATCGAATCGGTGAAGCGATTGAAAAATCCTATCCGGTTCTTGATGAACTCAGATCCCAAGGTGTTCTAAAGGGAATCGGAGTTGGAATGAATTACTGCGCACCCTCGATAAAAGCGGTAAAAGAGATGGATCTTGACATTATTTTAATTGCTGGAAGATTTTCCTTACTAGATCAATCAGCACAAGAGCAATTATTTAAAGAGTGCAAAAAGAAAAACACTGCAGTAGTTATTGGAGGTGTTTATAACTCAGGAATTTTGGCAAATCCAGTGGCGGGTGCTACTTATGATTACGCACCAGCAAGTGATCAATTAATTAAACGTGCCCAACAAATCAAGCAACTACTTGCTGATTTCCATACGCCGCTTACCGCTGCAGCTATTCAATTCCCACTTCGCCATCCAGCGGTCACCTCAGTTTTGACTGGTTCTAGAACTGTAAAGGAGTTAACCTCAAATATTGCAGATTTTGATCGTGATATTCCTGCTGCTGTATGGGATGCCCTTGAAGAGTCTGGTCTAGTAAATCGAATTGAAGTTTAATAAATGAGTCATTTAGCAGTTATTAAAACCATATCTGAGCCGTATCGGGCTGTTAAAGAAATAAATGGTAAGTACTTTGAAATTGATGGTATTAAAAATCTATCTGATGCCTTGATTATGCGATTATCTGACTTTCGCAAAAATTATGAAGCTGCTGGCAGTAAAGAGATAAAGGGTGAGTTAAGAGCACCAGTTGCTATCGATACTGAGGTCTGGGGAGCAGGTGTTACCTACCAACGTTCTCGAGATGCTCGAAAAGAGGAGAGTGGCATCCCAGATGTATATCAATTGGTTTATGAAGCAGATCGCCCAGAGTTATTTTTTAAAGCTACCGCTCGCAGAACAGTTGGTCATTTAGCCGAGGTTGGAATTAGGGCCGATGCATTGACCTCTGTTCCAGAGCCTGAAGTTGCAATTGTTCTCAATAAATTTGGTGAACTTGTTGGAATGAGTATTTGTAATGATATGACCTCAAGAAATATTGAAGGAGAAAATCCACTCTATCTCTCTCAAGCAAAGATTTACTATGGATCTAATGCATTAGGTCCAATGATTCGCCCGCTTTGGGAAATTATTGACCACAATGCCCTAGGAATTTATGCAAAAATTGAAAGAGCTGGATCTATTGTTTGGCAGGCAGAGACCTCACTTAAATCTTTAAACAGATCCTTTGATGACTTAATTGAGTATTTGTTTCGGTGCCAGCACTTTCCAGTTGGAGTAATTCTCTCTACCGGCACCGGAATTGTTCCCCCACTTGATATTTCACTTCTTGCAGGGGATTTAGTTACCATAACTGTTGATCAAATTGGTACCTTGGTGAATAAAGTTGCACTAACTCCTGAAGATATAAATGATCGGATTAAATAATGAGTGAACATGTTGTTTGGACACAGTGGGATGATCTAAATGTGCCAAGTAAATTTAAGCGGTTATCACCAGCAACAACTCCTGCTGAAAGTGGAGATCTGAGTGAGGTAACTTTTTATGTCCCAACATATATGGGTGGCAGAGCTGCACTTGAGTTAACTAAAAAAATGCCAAAACTAAAGGTGTTGCAGGTTCCAAATGCAGGGTATGACGATGCTATGGAGTATTTACGTCCAGGTATTACCTTGTGCAACGGTCGTGGAATTCATGATGACTCAACAGCTGAGCTTGCAGTTGGATTGACAATTGCTTCCCTGCGTGGATTTCCTACCTTTGTTCGAGATCAAGATAAGGGCGAGTGGGTAAATAAGAATTACAACTCAATTAATGATCGAAAGATTGGAATTGTTGGATTTGGGTCAATCGGCTCCACTATTGCCAGGATGCTCTCTGGGTTTTCAGTAGAAATTGTTGCCTTTACTCAATCCGGTCGAGATAAGACAATTGCAATCTCTGAAATAGATAAGCACCTACCATCTTTGGATGTAGTTATTTTGATTTTGCCCTTAACCAAAGAGAGTAAACAGCTATTTGATGCTCGTCGTCTGGCGCTGATGAAGGATGGGGCGCTTTTGGTAAATGTTGCCCGCGGACCAATTGTTGATACTGAGGCACTTATTAAAGAGCTTAATTCAGGGCGAATTACTGCCGCTTTAGATGTCACCGATCCAGAGCCACTACCAAAGGGACATCCACTTTGGTCTGCTAAGGGAGTTTTTATCTCGCCACATGTGGGAGGAAATTCATCAGCATTTGATAGGCGTGCTAGACGTCTAATTGAATCTCAATTGGAATTACTAGCGCAAGGTAAACAGCTTAATAATGTTATCGTGGCTGGTAATTAGGCCAGTATTTTTTAATTTTCTCTCGTAAGAAATCTGCACTCTCATGCATCTGCTCCATGCCATCCACACCATCTTCAATTGAGATCCAACCATCAAAGCCAACATCCTTTAAAGTTTTAAAAATTGCATCGTAATCATTTAAACCCTTACCTATTACCCCGTGTTTAAAAAAAGAGACATAACCTGCAGTACCACCCTCTGCTTTTCGCAAATCTTCAATGGTGCCATTAGCTAGATAACGATCTGATGCTCCCATTGAGATAACTCGATGCTTAACCTTTTCTAGTAATTCAAGAGGGTCTTCACCTGCTGCAATTGCATTGGATGGATCAAATTGAACTCCAAAAATTGGCGAATCAATACGGCTAATGAGATCCACAAATACATCCATCATCTGGGCAAATTCTGGTTCGGTCCAGAAATCATCTTTGTAATGATTTTCAATAACCAATGTGACTCCCACTTTTTCAGCTTCTACTAAACATTTTTCAATGCAATCAACGACATATCCCATGCCTTGCTCACGGGTAATATCTTTTCGACGCTGACCTGATAAAACTCGGCAGAGCTTGGCTCCTAATTCTGCGGACATGCGTATTGAATGTATCTCGTGATCAACCTGTTGTTGTCTTAATTCAGGATCAGGTATTGTGAAATCTGGTGAACAACACATCATCGGGATTTGCATACCCGCACTTTCTACAGTTTTACGAATCTTTGGCCAATTAGCCGGGTCTTTAACATCAGCAAAGTTGTTGTAAAACTCAAGGCCATCAACATTTAACTCATCACCAAGTTCTATCCATTGATAAATACTCATCTGCCCAGAAACTAATTGCTTAATAAATCCCTTTGGAAAAGCAGCTAACTTTGGCATTACTTCTCTGGATTTCTTCCAATAATTGAGAACTGCTCCAACTCAACAACTGAGCCAGTAAATGGGCGAGATTCATCTCCAAGCCAGTAAATGCATGCACTTGCTAATTGTTCAGGAGTGCTCATCACACCAAAAGGAATGTTCTCTTTTCCTAACTTCTCTGGCCATTTTTCTGGCAAACCTTTTTTTATCTGATCTACATACTCGCGCTCAGTTAAAATCCATCCTGGATTAATCAAATTAAATCTAACCTGATCTACGCCATGGGCATTAGCTAAATTTCTAGTCATAGTTTGTAACCCTGCCTTACCAATGCTGTATGCAAGGAGTGAGGATTCACCGCTGTAGGCATTAATTGATCCAATATTTAACACCGCACCCTTGCTCTTTTTAAGATGCTCATAACAGGCTTTGATTAAAAAGAGTGCAGATTGCAAATTGACAGTTATCGTCTTAGCAAAGGCCTCTGGTGTTATCTGAGAGAGGTTGTTTCGCTCAATAATTGCAGCATTGTTTACTAAGCCATCAATTTGACCAAATGATTTAATTGCGCAATCAACTATCTCACTAGGTGCATCTGCAGTTGCTAAATCAGCAATACACAACACCGCACTTTTCCCAAGGTGATCCACCACCTTTTGACCAGCTGCTTGATCAATGCCATGAATTACTACCTTGGCTCCCTCAGCAACTGCTCTTAGGGCAATTGCTTTTCCAATACCAGAGGTAGCGCCGGTAATAATTATGACTTTATCTTTTAATCTCATCATTACTCTGGCTTAATTACAGATTTTAAAATCTCACCAGATTGCATCTTTTCAAATGCCACCTGCCAATCTTTAATTGGAAAGACTCCGCCTAAAACTGGTTTTAAATCCAATTTGCCACTTTCTAATAATCTTAAGACGCGCTCCCACATTGGCCAGTTATGAGAAAAACTTCCACGCAAGGTAACGTTTTTTGCCACCAATGGATCAAGTGAAAAATCTAGCGGTTGTGGTCCCCATCCAACTTTGGAGATCCAACCATTTGGCCTAATTACCTCCAAGGCATTTTTTAATGAGGCACTAACTCCTGCCGCATCCACCACACCATCTGCCCCTAAACCATCTACTGATTTTGCCCATGAGGTTGCATCACCAATTATTACCTCTGCGCCATATTGTTTTGCAATCTCTAATCTTTTTTTATCCTTCTCAAGTCCTACCAATGCCACCTCAGCACCAGCTAGCTTCGCCATTGCAGCGCATAAAACACCAATTGGTCCTGGACCATAAACCACAATTCGATCTCCTGGTCGAACAAAACCAGGTGCAATGGTTGCGCTATAGGCGACTGCGCAAGGTTCAGTCATTGCGGCGTATTCAAAGGAGATATTTGCTGGAATTTTGTGAAGCAATCGAGCTGCCACCTTGGCATATCTAGTCATACCGCCATTTACGCCGTATCCAAAACCCTTTCGAGAAGGATCTAAGTTGTACTTTCCCTCTCTAGTAAGTGGAGAATCACCATCAATTACCGCAGCTGTTTCAGTTACTACTCGATCACCAAGATTCCACTTTCCAGCTGCCTTAACATTTTTACCTAACTCTTTGATTACGCCACAAAACTCATGGCCTAAGACAACTGGGTAATTAACCGCCCAGGAGTTGGTGCCATGCCATTGGTGAAGATCTGAGCCGCAAACACTTACCGCCTCCACCTGCATAATCACATCATCATCACCAAAGGTTGGGTAATCAATCTCCTGTAACTCAACACTTCCTGGCTTTGCTGAAAAGTTAACAACACCTAGGGATTTCATAGCTTCCTACCTAACTCTTGGTGTAATTGGAATATCACCATATGCATGAACCTTTTCACAAATCTTTCGTAGCACCTCTTCCACATTTCCAGCACCCTTTGAAAAAGAATCTGCATCAATTGCCAGGGGAGCGCCAATGACAACTAGTGGCGCACCATATGAAGGGGATGCAATTGCTTGCTCAAGTGATAAACCGCCAACTGCCTGGACTGGAATACCAACTGCATCAACAACTGCTTTTAATTGATCAAGTGGATTTGGTGCAA
>CAZDKV010000029.1:0-6331 GCA_964506125.1 uncultured Candidatus Nanopelagicus sp. | reverse complement strand
CTACTTTCAATCGCATTGCCACGTATCCGCGACTTCCGTGGACTTTCACCAAAACAATTTGATGGAAATGGCAATTACACATTTGGTTTAACTGAGCAGGTTGTATTCCCAGAGATCGAGCAAGACAAGATTGATCGAACTCGTGGAATGGACATCACCTTAGTTACCACTGCTAAAACCGACGAAGAGGGAAGAGAGTTGCTTCGCGCACTTGGTTTCCCTTTCCGAGAAAATTAAGAGAGGCAACAACAAATGGCAAAGACATCACTAAAGGTAAGAGCTAGCCGTAAACCAAAGTTCAAGGTGCGCGGTTATACAAGATGCCAACGTTGTGGCCGCGTTCATTCGGTCTATCAAAAATTTGGTATTTGCCGTATTTGCTTCCGCGAAATGGCACATGCCGGAGAGTTACCAGGTATCACCAAGGCTTCTTGGTAATACAAAACCCAACTATCAACTACGAAGCAGGTCCGCAAAATTGCGGAAACCATTTCGAGAAAGGCCAGAGGCCAAAGTAATGACAATGACAGATCCGATCGCAGACATGCTTGCACGTTTGCGTAACGCCAACTCGGCTTACCATGAGAAGGTTTCAATGCCTTCTTCTTCGGTCAAAGCTCGAATTGCGGAAATTTTAAAACAAGAGGGATTTATCTCTGGTTTTCATATTGAAAGCAATCCAACTGGGTTTGGCAAAACATTAGTTTTAGATCTTAAGTTTGGTTCAAACCGCGAGCGTTCAATTGCAGGTCTTCGCCGTGTTTCAAAGCCAGGACTTCGAGTTTATGCAAAATCAACCGCACTTCCTAAGGTGTTGGGTGGATTAGGTGTAGCAATTATTTCAACCTCCTCTGGTTTGCTAACTGATAAGCAAGCCAATAAGCAAGGTGTAGGCGGAGAAGTTCTCGCCTACGTATGGTGATCTAATGTCACGTATTGGAAAAATGCCAATCACAATTCCATCTGGAGTTGAGGTAAATGTTGCTGGTCAATCAGTATCAATCAAAGGTCCTAAGGGAACACTAACTCATGTACTTGCTGAACCAATTGCAGCAAAACAAGAGGGAACAACTCTTACAATCACACGCCCAAATGAGACACGTGAGGCACGTTCACTTCACGGTATGTCTCGCACCATGATCTCAAACATGATTGAGGGTGTGACAAAGGGATATAGCAAGAAGATAAATATTGTTGGTGTTGGTTACAAGGTTGCAGCTAAGGGTAAAAACTTAGAGTTCGCTCTTGGCTATAGCCACCCAATTAACTTTATTGCTGATGAGGGAATCACATTTAAAATTGACTCCCCAACTGAAATCACCGTTGTTGGCATCAACAAGCAATTAGTTGGTGAGACTGCTGCCAAGATTCAAAAACTTCGTAAATCTGATCCTTATAAGGGTAAGGGTCTGCATTTAGAGGGTGCACGTATTCGCCGCAAGCAAGGAAAGACAGGTAAGAAATAATGGCTATCGGATATAAAGTCGTTAAGGGTTCAGCAACTAAGGCCCGTGCCCGTCGTCATTTCCGCTTGCGCAAGCGAGTAGTTGGTACACAAGAGCGTCCTCGGTTGGTTGTTTCACGATCAGCACGTCACTTGTTTGTGCAGATTGTTGATGATTCAAAATCTGCCACCTTGGTTTCTGCCTCCACGATGGAGAAGGAGATGCGTGCATTTGCTGGTGATAAAACCGCAAAAGCTAAGCAGGTTGGCGAATTGATCGCTAAGCGTGCTAAAGAAAAAGGAATTTCTGCTGTGGTCTTTGACCGCGGTGGTAATAAGTTCCACGGCCGAGTTGCAGCTGTTGCAACAAGTGCTCGTGCAAATGGATTGGAGTTCTAATGGCCGGTACATCAGCTAATAACACCGGCGCCCGTGAGGAGAAGCCAAAGGGCGGTCGTGAAAAGCGCGAGCGTCGTGATGGTGATTTCCAAAAGGAGAAGTCTCCATACACCGAGCGCGTGGTATTTATTAATCGTGTTGCCAAGGTTGTAAAGGGTGGACGTCGTTTCTCCTTTACTGCATTAATTGTGGTGGGCGATGGCAAGGGAATGGTTGGCATTGGATATGGCAAGGCCAAAGAGGTTCCACAAGCTATTGCAAAAGCAGTTGAAGATGGCAAGAAGAATTTCTTTAAGGTGCCATTAATTAATGGCACGATTCCACACCCAGTTCAAGGTGAAAAAGCTGCTGGCGTTATTTTGCTTCGCCCAGCCTCCCCTGGTACTGGTGTAATTGCAGGTGGTCCAGTCCGTGCAGTACTTGAGTGCGCAGGAATCACCGATGTTTTAACTAAGTCACTAGGTTCTGGAAATCCAATAAATATGGTGCATGCAACTGCAGCCGCACTTAAAATGTTGGAAAATCCAACCGCTATTGCAGCTCGTCGTGGTCGCCCACTTGAAGATGTTGCGCCAGCAGCTCTTACTCGTTTGATTGCAGAGCAAGTAAAGGTAGGTGCCTAATGCCAAGATTAAAAGTTACGCAAGTTAAATCTAAGGTTGGTAATCCACCTGACCAACGCAACACTCTTCGCTCCCTAGGTTTGAAGCGAATTGGTGATGTAGTAGTTAAGGAAGATCGCCCAGAGATTCGTGGCATGGTTTACTCCGTGCGTCATTTAATTGCAGTTGAGGAGGTTGAATAACAATGGTGCTAAAGGTTCATCATTTACGTCCAGCTCCTGGAGCTAAAAAAGCTAAGACTCGTAAGGGTCGTGGTGAGGCTTCAAAGGGAAAGACTGCCGGACGAGGTGGCAAGGGAACACGTGCCCGTAACGTAGTTCGTGCTGGATTTGAGGGTGGTCAACTGCCATTAGTGATGCGTCTGCCAAAACTTCGCGGATTTAAGAATCCAGAAAGAGTTGAGTATCAGGCGGTAAATATTTCAACTATTAACTCACTTTATCCAAAGGGTGGAGATGTAACAGTTGAGGATTTAGTAAAGAAGGGTGCTGCTCGTAAGGGCCATCCAGTAAAGGTGCTTGGTAATGGCGAGATCTCTGTCAAAGTTACTGTGCTAGCCCATGCATTCTCATCATCGGCAACTGCGAAGATTTCAGCTGCTGGTGGATCAGCTAAGACACTTTAAAAAGTTATAGAAAGAAAGGAGAGAGATCTTGTTAGCAGCATTTGGTAAGGCATTTAAAACACCTGATTTGCGTAAGAAGATTATCTTTACTCTTTCTATCATGGCGCTGTTCCGATTAGGTTCAGTAGTTCCAACCCCTGGTGTTTCTTATGTAAATGTGCAGGAGTGTTTGAATACTGCAGATACTGGTGGATTGTTTGGACTCATTAACCTATTTAGCGGTGGTGCATTACTTCAGTTAAGCATTTTCGCACTAGGAATCATGCCTTACATCACCAGCTCAATCATTATTCAATTGTTAACAGTTGTAATCCCTCGCTTTGAAGCCTTAAAGAAAGAGGGACAATCTGGAACAGCTAAGTTAACTCAATACACCCGTTACCTAACAATTGGTTTGGCGATTTTGCAATCAACAGGTTTGATCGCAGTAGCACGTATTGATGGTCGAATTTTCCCTAACTGCGCACTTCCAATTATTCCTGATACCTCATGGCAGAGAATTATCACCATGATTGCAGTTATGACTGCTGGTACCTCAGTAATCATGTGGTTGGGTGAGTTAATTACTGATCGTGGTGTTGGAAATGGTATGTCAATTTTGATTTTTACATCCATCGCTGCCACCTTCCCAGGACAACTTTGGTCAATCAGATTACAAAAGGGCTGGTTTGCATTCCTATTCATCATGGCAGTTGGAATTTTGATTGTAGCTGCGGTGGTATTTGTGGAGCAGGCACAACGTCGTATTCCAGTTCAGTATGCAAAGCGTCAAGTTGGACGTCAACAATATGGTGGAACTAGCACCTATATTCCAATCAAGGTTAACCAATCTGGTGTTATCCCAGTAATCTTTGCATCCTCACTTCTTTATATTCCATCATTGGTTGTTAACTTCAGTGGCAGCCAAGCTGGCTGGGCGACCTGGGTTTCAAAGAACTTAGTAAATGGCGATAACTTCTTCTACATCGCTGTTTATGCATTATTGATTGTCTTCTTCACCTACTTCTATGTGGCAATTACCTTTAACCCAGATGAGGTTTCTGACAATATGAAGAAGTATGGTGGTTTCATTCCAGGTATTAGAGCAGGCCGACCAACCTCTGAGTACCTGCAATATGTATTATCAAGAATTACTGCACCAGGCTCTCTGTACCTTTCAATTGTTGCCATCATTCCATTTATTGCATTGATTCTCTTTCAAGCATCACAAAACTTCCCATTTGGTGGAACTGCAATTTTGATTGTTGTTGGTGTTGGCCTAGATACTGCCAAGCAGATTGAATCTCAATTACAGCAACGCTCCTATGAGGGGTTCTTGCGCTAATGCGATTAATCCTGGTTGGACCACCAGGTGCTGGTAAAGGAACACAAGCAACTCATTTAGCAGCTCACTACAAAATTCCACATATTTCAACTGGCGATATTTTTCGCGCAAATTTAAAAAATGGCACCGATCTGGGCAAGAAAGCCCAAAGCTTTATGGATCGCGGTGAGTTGGTCCCAGATTCAGTTACAAATGAGATGGTCAAAGATCGACTAGGAAATAATGATGTCACAGGTGGATTTTTACTAGATGGTTTTCCAAGAAATACCAATCAAGCACAGGTATTAGATCAGATACTTATTGAAAAGAAGATGCCATTGGATGCGGTTCTTGAATTAAAAATTGATAACGCTGAGATTATTAAGCGATTATCAGGACGGCGCACCTGCCAAGGGTGTGGTGCATCATCGCATGTTGAGTTTGATAAACCTAAGGTGGCTGGAGTTTGTGATAAATGTCAGGGAACGTTGTATCAAAGAGAGGATGACAAAGAGGATGTGGTTGCTAGACGTCTTGAGATATACACCCAACAAACTCAACCAATTATCTCCTTTTATAACTCATTAGGATTATTGAAAAATATCTCTGCCTTAGGTGAGGTTTCTGAAATTACTAAGCGAGCAATCGCCGCTTTAGGTTAAATTCTTATGGCAATTGAGGTTAAAGATCTAGCGCAATTGAGGTTAATGCGAAAAGCAGGCTTGGTTGTTGCTGACACATTAAAGTTGATTGAACAATCTGCCCAAATAGGTATGACCACCCTTGATTTAAATGAGATAGCAATTAAAAATTTAGCTAAACATGGCGCAAAATCCTCCTTCCTTGGCTATCACGGCTTTCCTGCTGTTATCTGCGCCTCGGTAAATGAAGAGGTAGTTCACGGGATTCCAAATAAACGAAAACTAGTATCTGGTGATCTTTTATCTATTGACTTTGGCGCAATTGTTGATGGCTGGCATGGTGATGCTGCAATCTCCTTTGGCTTAGGTGAGATTGAAGCTGCTGATCAAAAATTAATGGATGTTTGTCGGGAGTCGATGTGGCATGGAATTGCGGCAGGTAAAAAGGGAGCTAAGTTAACTGATATTTCAGCTGCAATTGAGGGCTATATAAATTCCCAAGGTAAGTATGGAATTTTGCGCGAGTATGGTGGTCATGGCATTGGAAGTGCGATGCACCAAGAGCCTCACATATTAAATTTTGGACCAGCTGGAAATGGACCGGAGTTGGTAGTTGGCATGGCACTTGCAATTGAACCAATGATTACCAGAGGACATGAGCGAACTAAGGTTTTAAGTGATGACTGGACTGTAGTTTCACATGACTCATCCAAAGGTGCACACTTTGAACATACCTACACAATCGCACCCGATGGCAAAGTATTTGTATTAACCGCACCCGATGGCGGCAAGGCGGATTTGGCCAGATTTGGTATTTCGATCTCAGATCTGCTCTAGATTGGCACAGATTTTCCCGCATAGATTTGAAGCTCTATGAGCGGATTTTTCTTTTTTACCTACCCCGCCTAAACTATCCCTCCTGCCTCGAAAGGGGTAAACCTAATTTAGAACAGATAAGTAGGTATCGCTTGGCCAAGAAAGACGGTGCAATTGAAATCGAAGGCACTGTTGCTGAAGCTCTACCAAACGCAATGTTCCGAGTTGAGTTAACAAATGGACATAAAGTTTTAGCACATATCAGTGGAAAGATGCGACAGAACTACATTCGCATTTTGCCAGAAGATAAAGTGATCGTAGAACTTAGTCCATATGACCTCACCAGAGGTCGAATTATTTATCGTTACAAATAAATAATTTTTAATCTTTAAGTTGTTGGAAAGGTAATCGTGAAGGTCAAACCCAGCGTGAAAAAGATTTGCGACAAGTGCAAAGTCATTCGTCGTAATGGTCGCGTTA